>JAAEQG010000571.1 GCA_024231775.1 bacterium | reverse complement strand
TCAGCCTGACCCGGTGGTCCCCGATCCCTGCGCCTGCTCCCAGACCATCTGGGCAGCCTGCACAACCGTCTTTAGCGGAACCCCATGAGCCTCCGCCGCCTGCCGGCAATCCTCGTGTTCGGGGCAGGCGGTGTAGGTCACACCAGCGCGCGTCCCCACCTTGACTCGCAGCGGCCCGAAAGGCGTCTCCACGGTATCGTGGCGCCGGTCCAGTTTCATCCGCCGGGCTGCGTTGGATCTAATCCCCAGCGTGGTGGTCTCGCGGAAGACGATCTCTCCCAGGCGCGCCTCGTCCTCGGGACGCGCCAGCACCGAGAGAATCACCCCGGGACGCGATTTCTTCATGGTTATCGGCACAACGTACGCGTCCAGCGCACCCGCATCCAGCAGTTTCTGGACGCAGTACCCTACGGTCTCGGCGGGCACATCGTCGAGGTTGCACTCCAGAACCCGGACCTCGTCCGTCGCTCCATCCGCCGACGCACCCCCGAGGAAGATCCGCAGCAGGTTCGGCCGGTTGCAGCCGTCGCGTCGCCCGGCGCCGTACCCGGTCCGCTCGATGGTCATCGCCGGGATCGGGCCGAAATCCTGCGCCAGGGTGGTCAGGATCGCCGCGCCTGTCGGAGTGGTGAGTTCACCCGGTTCATCAGTGGGCAAGAGCGGGATCCCCTCGAGCAAAGCTGCCGTCCCCGGCGCGGGAACCGGCATCACTCCGTGAGCGCACCGGACCGTTCCGGACCCGGTTGGAATCGGAGAACACACTACCCGAGTGACCCCCAGCTCGTGCAAACCGGCGACGGCGCCCACCACGTCGACAATCGCATCCACCGCGCCGACTTCGTGAAAATGCACCCGATCGATCGATGAGCCGTGGGCACGCGCTTCGGCGGCGGCCAGATGCTCGAATATCGCTACCGCCTGATCGCGCACAGCCCCGGGAAGTCCCCCCGCGTTGATGATGGCGACGATGTCAGCGAGGTGACGATGGGGTGCAGCCTTTCCGTCAAGCTCGACGGTGGCTTGGGTCGCGGCGAATCCCTGCTTGGTGATCTTCTCCGCCGAGAGCGCATAACCGTCCAGCGGAAGCCCCGCCAGCCGCGCCCGCAGCACGTCAACCGACAGCCCCGCGTCGATCAGCGCACCGAGAATCATGTCTCCCGAAGCACCACTGAAGCAGTCAAAATACGCGAGCGTCATCATCCGCCCTCCATCACCCTGCAGTACGCGCCACCCATGCACGCAACCCCAGTCTTTGCCCCATTTAGGACGCGTCCCTCACCGAGTACCGCGAACCAGGACGATATTCATACTGTGCGGTAGTCGTTTTGGTTCACCGACTTCTGTTGGCGGAGCGGCCTGTCGTTAGAACAACGTCAGGTCGTTCTTCCATCCAGCCCACCGCTCATGAACGACCCAGAGCAGCCCCGCAATGTGAACAGTACTTGGCGTGTCGCGGGTTGATCTCCGCACAACGCGAACAGCGATGCCTGGGCCTGCGCACCGACGATACCAGGATGCAGACGGCCATGCCGACGAGCACCAAGAGGAACCACCGACCGATACCGCTCGCCACTATCTCCGTTGTCATCATAGCGCCTGTCGCACACTAGGAAAAAGCAGAGAGCATGCTCGGCCGGACGCAGAACTCCGCACCGCTGCTCTCTGCCGCCGCGTACGGAACGTCCAGCCGATGCGCGAACCAGTAGTAGTCTGGTGTCAGCAACCCGTCTCCCCTGGCATCGGCTGGCGCCGGATATTCCGCACGCTCCGGTTCCCCTCTCCCGTCCTTGGGAGAAACCGCGTGTTTCCGGCTGTGCGGGAAGACGGTACTATCGATATCGGGAGTATAAGCCATAAAATCAAGCCCGCCAAGAGATTGCCCCTCTCCAAGCGGGTGCGGGTGCGGGCGCGGACGCGGGTGCGAGTGCGGGCGCGGGCGCCCCATCGCGCGGGTGCCCCGTCCTTTGCGCAGCAAAGGGTGGGGGCTTACCATCCTGCGCGAGGGGAGATCCCACCCTGCCTTGCAGAATGGGTGAGGCACCCGAGCGGAGGCTGAGGACCGGATGGGACGTCGTGGTCGCAGAGAATCCAGATTCACGCGCGCCGGCGCCACCGACGCTCGTGAAGCCCTCGAACGACGCTGGCACCCTCGGCTGACCCTCGAGCGCCAGTTGGCTGCTTGGGTAACTGCCGGCGGTACGCGCGGCGAACCGTTCCACAGATGGACGCGCTATCGCCAGGGGTTCTCCCCGAAGCTCGTTCGGCACTTCCTCCGCGCCGCCGAGAGCATGCCGCCCAAGCCCACCGCCGGTCCGCTGCTGGATCCCTTCGCCGGTTCGGGAACATTCACCCTGGAGTGTGCCCGCCGAAACGTGTCTGCCCTCGGGGTTGAAGCCCTCGCGTCCCTGGCGTTCCTCTCGACGGTCACAGCCGCCACCGACCTCCCGCCCCTTCCCGATCTGGCGGACTGCTCGTCGTGGGAGACTGTGGCTGACCGTCTGACCCTGCCGCTGCACCGCGCCGCCCTGATGCTCGCGGTTGCCAGCCGACACACCGCCACCGGCAAGCCAGACCCCCAAGCCCCGCCGCTTTCCGCAGCCCTGGACTCCACCCTGGCGATGATTGCGGAAGACCTGCGGGTTCCTCTGCCGCGCCTGAACCCGGTGCAGCAGGGAGACGCCCGTCGTCTGAAGGAAATCGAGAGCGCCTCGATCGGCGGAGTCCTCACCTCTCCGCCATACCTTTCGCGCTACGACTACACCCGGGCTCAGCGCCCGCTCGAGCAGGTGTATGCCCATTGGTATGCAGACCGCAGCCCGAACCAGCGACGGTCTGACCAGATGGCTGCCCACCCCGGTGCGTCTTCTCGTCGGACCGCGGCGAGCCCACCCCATCCCTCGGTCGTGGAGTGCGTCGGCGCGTTGGTCGCCGGCGGCGAGGAGAAACTCAGCGTAGTGGTCCAAGCCTACTTCCAAGATCTGGCGGAGGTGCTCACCGCATGTCGTCGAGTGCTCCGAACATCCGCACCCTGTTGGATAGTCATCGGCGGAGCCCGGCTAAAGGGAGTCTATGTGCCGGCAGACCTGATCCTCGCGGAAATGGCGGAGTCGCACGGCTTCGCAGTGGTCGACATACACGTCGCCCGCCGACTGATCCCCTCGGGCCGCAAGCTAGGCAACCTCACCAACGTCGCCCCACGCGAGTCGATTGTGGTATTGCGTACGGAATAGGCCGCGATCAGTGGCGATTGACGATCTGGACGTTGACGGCGACCTGGCCGTGGCGAACTACTGAGGCGCCATCTCGGTCCTGCTGGACCAGACGGCACTTGAGGTTCGGTCTTTGGGAAGCGTCGGCTTTCGGCTTGACTTGTTAAGATAAGGTGTTATATTATGGGTGGTGGGTGGTTATGCGCGCGTATTGCTGTCGCGGCAGAGGTGACTCGTTCCGGACCTACGATACGTAATCATATATCCCTGTTTGTTTTCATCTCTGGGCTAGCATAGCCCAGATCTCCGGAACGGCACTCCTCCACAGTTCAGCAAGACTCTCGCAGACACTACCCCAACGCCATCTGAAGCAGCGTGCGCGCTTTCCGGGCGTGTCGCGCGGGCGCCGTTGCTGCGCTCGCAGTACGCCGGAGAGCGCACAGGGGCACTCCATGCACTGTCGATGGAGCCAACGTACGTCTTGCGCCGCCAGTAATGGGATAGCAGTCCGTGGTGGAACTCGCTTGCTTGTGGGACCGGCTTTCCAGCCGGTCTCCTGGGGTCCGCAGAGGCTGGACGACGGCTGGAAAGCCTGTCCCACGGATTTCTACCACAGGCTGATAGGCGCAACTGTAGAGCTACGTGTACTCGCCGCAGGGAAAGAGTGGCGCATACGGATGCGCCACCCAACGTCTCCTATCCGTCGCCTGGAGAAACATACCATGACCGCACTCATCTGGTATTCAATCGCAGTGTCTTGCAGCCTCACGGCACAGTCAGCGGAGTCAACCATCCGCGGTTTCGAACCCCGCAACCCGGCGGCGGTGTCCGATCCACTGTTTCCGCAGAGGCAAGCGTACGTGGTGGGGGATCGTCCCGAATCGGTCGCGCTCGCCGATCTGGACGGAGATGGAGACGCCGATCTGGCCGTGGCGAACGGTGGGAAAGCCAGTGTCTCGATTCTGCTGAGCAACGGCGACGGGACGTTTGTGCCCGAGGTGACGTACGGTGTGGGGACTGGGCCCCGGTCGGTTGAGATCGCCGACTTGGACGGTGACGGCGACGCCGACCTGGTCGTGGTCGTGGCGGACAGCTACTACAGCAGATACGTCTCGATCCTGCTGAACTACGGCGACGGGACGTTTGCGCCCCACGTGATCTACGGCGTAGGGTATTATCCTCGTTCGGTTGCCATCGCCGACCTGGACGGTGACGGCGACGCCGACCTGGCTGTGGCTAACCGGGGTTCACACATATACTCCGATGGCGTCGTCTCGATCCTGCTAAACCACGGCGACGGAACGTTTGTGGCCCACGTGACCTACAGCGTGGGAAGTAGCCCCAGCGTGGGAAGTAGCCCCCGTTCAGTTGCGCTCGCCGATCTGGACGGTGACGGCGACGCCGACCTGGCCGTGACGAACGCGAATGACGACAACGTCTCGATCCTGCTGAATCACGGTGACGGGACGTTTGCGGCTGACGCAACCTATGGGGCGGGGAATGGACCCTTATCGGTTGCGATCGCCGATCTAGATGGTGACGGTGACGCGGACCTAGCCGTAGCGAACGAGTTCAGCGACAACGTCTCGATCCTGCTGAACCACGGGGACGGGACGTTTGCAGCCGACGTGACCTACCACGCTGGGAATGGCCCCCGGTCTGTTGCGATCGCCGATCTGGACGGGGACGGCGACGCCGACCTAGCCGTGGCGAATCAGGATGACAACAATGTCTCGATTCTGCTCAACCAGGGCGGCGGAACGTTCACTGCAGACGTGACCTGCGGCACAGGGGATCGCCCTCGTTCTGTTGCGATCGCCGATCTTGACGGGGACGGCGACGCCGACCTCGCCGTGGCGAATGACCTCAGCGACGACGTCTCGATCCTGCTGAACCACGGTGATGGGAGGCTTGCGCCCGAGGTGACCTATGGCACGGGGAATGCGGCCGTGTCGGTTACAGTCGCTGATCTGGATGGGGACGGCAACGCCGATTTGGCTGTGGCGAACGCCTACGACGACAACGTCTCGATCCTGCTGGGCAGAGGCGGGGGAACGTTTGCGCCCCACGTGACCTACGGCGCGGGAAACTGGCCGTCTTCCGTTGCGATCGCCGATCTTGACGGCGACGACGACCCCGATCTGGCCGTGGCGAGCGGTGGCGCCAACGTTTCTGTCCTGCTGAACTACGGCGACGGGACGTTTGCGCCCCACGTGATCTACGGCGTAGGGTATTATCCTCGTTCGGTTGCGATTGCCGATCTGGACGGGGACGGCGACGCCGACCTGGCTGTGGCCAACCGGGGTTCATACCCATACTCCGATGGCGGCGTCTCGATTCTGCTGAACCACGGCGACGGGACGTTTGCGGCCGACGTGACCTACGGCGCGGAGGATTCTCACAAGTCGGTCGCGATCGCCGATCTGGACGGCGACGGCGACTGCGACCTAGCCGTGACGACCGGGG
>JAAEQG010000570.1 GCA_024231775.1 bacterium | reverse complement strand
TCCATCGCCGCGGCCATCCGCGCGGATTGGGGGCTGGATCGGCCGAGGGCTGTCGACCGTACCGACGCAATCCCCGGCGCAGTGCAGAACCCACCAGCGCCTGGCGCCAATCCGGCCGCTGCAGTCCAGTTCAAGGGGGAACCCACGACAGACGACCCCCGAACCATCGAAGAGGAGGCGCGCGAGGGACTCCGGGGCCCCACTCGCCCTCATCATAGATCACATCTCCCGGCCCTCGGTCCACATGCTCAGCCGTGCCTGGCACTGATAGCACCCGAAGCTCTCGGCGCAGGTTCCGGCGATGTCGCCGCGCCTCCGGTGCGGCGCATCGTTGGCGGCGATTTCGAGGGGCGCCGTTGCCGGCCCAGTCGCGAACGGCAGGAGGCTTTGGGCCGTTCGCTGCTGTGGCAGGCGACACTCGGAGGCCGAATACGCCGCAGGCCTCCAGGTGACCAGCGTCAGCGACGCCCGCGGGTCGCTCGGCATCCAAGGTGGCGCGAACGTCAGCGAGGGGCGGCGCCGAGCCCGAGCCGCGAAAGCTCCCACAGTTCGCCTGGATGAATCATCTGCGCGAGCAATCAGCTCAAGCGGCCCGCGAGGTGGCAGCGCGTTCCCCCTCATCCCCGCTCACACCTCCCCGACCGAGCGCATCGCCTGCCATCCAGCCTCAGCATGGTGCAGGCGAGCGTAGCCTCGGTAGAGCACGAGCCAGCCCGGTGCTCCGTTTCGCTTGAGATGCCCGCCGAGCTTTGCAACAGCCATGAGCGCGTCGTGTACCGAGCTGCCGGCGGTGATGTTGGCCTTGGGCAGGAGTGCAGCGAGCAGGGAAAGTTGCTGGGACGTGAAGACGATGAGCGCTTCGGCTTCGGGGCGGTGTCGTGAGAGATGCCGTAGGGCGAGCAACTGGGTCGCGATGGGGAGCGTGACAGCCAGCATGTTGAGGAGAGCATGGGCCGTACTGAACTGTCGCGCTTCGTAGCTGCACCCGGTCTTGAGCGCCTTGAAGAACTCCTCTATGACCCAGCGCGCGCGATACCAATCCACGACGCCCAAGGCGTCATCGATCGTCTCACAGCGTTCGGTGGTGAGAAGAAGCCACTGCACTGATTCTTGCCCGGACGGGGGATTTCGTTCCACAGCTTCGACCGCGGTCAGCGTGATCGTGTCCGGCAAGTAGTCCGGATGGTTGGCACCGGCCGGCCGCTTGATGGTCATCGTACACGCGCGAAACGACAGCAGGGCGGTCCGCGCCGTACGAGCGGGGTGTGTCTTGAGCGCGCTGGCAGAGCGGGTGGCGGTCCGCGGGCTGAGCGAGACCTCCCGTTGGCCGCTGAAGAACTCCTCCCGGTCCAGACGCTCCCGCATGCGTCCCACGACCTCGTCGTCGTCTTCGATGCTGCGATCCTGGTTGGCGCGGACGACGAAGCGGAAATCCAGCGAGGCCATTGAGGCGAGGAACAGATAGCTGTCCCCCTCGCGGTCCGCCACATGAACCACCTCGGTGTTCACGGCCTCCAATTCCAACTCAGCTGCCGTCACCGACTCGAACCACCGGGTGTTCTCGTTGGCCAAGACACCGTCATGTTCCGTCCAGAACGCTCGCGCCGCCGCGTCATGTGCGACGCCACTGAGATGCACGTAGGGACGCGCCGCGATGATGCCCAGCGGCCGCCGATCACCATCACCGGACACGGCCAGCGACGCGTGCAGATAGAACCCCTGACGCCGCGACGAGAGGTTCGACAGGTTCTCCCGATAGACACCATCGCGCAGCGCGAACGAGAACTCGGTCGTGTCGTGGAGCACCAAGGTGACGTCCGCCTCCGCGCAACGCTCCGCCGTCTTCTCGTTCTGCGCGTCCACGATGGCTTCGAACGACACATCGTCGTTCGACATGAGGCGGTACGCAGCCTCTAATTCTGCCTCGCTCAGTGCGTCCGGCAGCGACAGCGCTGGCGTCACCGACAGCGCACCGACCAACTGTGCCAAGCGCTTCGTCCGACGCGCATCGCCCAGCTCCGCGCCAATCACATCATCGACCGCCAAGGTCGAAGGCATCGCTGTCGTCATGTCTCAGCTCCCTGGCCAGACGCTCCAGAGTACGCGCGGCAGCATCGCCGTGCGTGGCGTGACCAGAGAGGATCACAGCTGATCGTTCAGCGCAATCCGACTTGTGTAGGATCATGAGCCC
>JAAEQG010000569.1 GCA_024231775.1 bacterium | reverse complement strand
TCGATCCTCTCGGAAAGACGCCCATCGACTAGGTCCGCCTTCAGCCCGCGGAACAGGGCAAACTCCCGGGCTTCCTCCTCCGACTCGGGTTCCAGATCGGCGATCGATCTCACCGCAAAGGCCAGCCACTCCAACGTGGCCCGCTCCACCTCCTGGATTTGTTCATCCAGGAGACGCCGTTCGTCCACGGTTGCATCTGGGTTGCCTTCGAGAGCGGCGCGGGCCCGCACCCAACCGGCGTAATCGCGGCAGGACGCGGGCTGATCTGCGAAGCGAAGCTGCACGGCGCTGAACGTACGCAACGCCAGCAGGGCTTCGTTCTGGGCGATCGCTTTGCGGTTGAGGGCGATCTCCATCACCCGCGATACGGCGATATGCGTGAAACTGTGCGGCCATTCCGGGCGGTGGGGATCGACATGCCAGTTCAACACGGTCATTCCGCGGTCGTCGAGCGGGATTCGCCAGCCCCGCTCGCCCAGCCGATCACACATCACCAGATGATTCCCCTCCCGGGTGATGCGCTCGGTGTCGATCTCCAGAAAATCGCAGGCCACCGCAAAGCCCAGTTGCCTGATCTGCTTGCCGGCGAAGTGGACCAGCAGGGGGACGCGCCGGAGCACCCCGCCGGCTGCGTCCTTCTGGAAGGTCACCAGACCCGCTGCTCGGGCGGTCTTCGCGAACTTGTCCAGCGGTGGAGTGGCGTCCCAGCCGTGGGGAACATGGTCGATCAACCCCGCAGGCATGTCGGGAGCATGGGCGCCCACCAGGGCCAATGCGCGGCCTGCGCGATAGGCCCGCAGCAGTTCCTGCCGCTCCGGGGATTTCTGATCCGCCGCCAGATCGGGCAGGAAGTGTCGGCGCACCTCGGCGAATCCAGCCTCCGGCGCCGTCCGCAGATACTCCGCCACTCGACGGCGGACCACAAACTGCTTCATCTTGGCGAGGTAGCGGTCAACCGAGTCGAGCGGCATCTTCAGCCGTTCCGCAACTTCGGCAGCATCCGGCGTGAAGTCCTCCGCGAGCACGCCCACCAACCGGGCGCGGGTGTGGAACTGGCGTGCGTCGATGTCGGGAGGGAGTCCGACTCGGTTCCGCAGCGCCGTCGGTGTGGTCTCCGGTGCGGACCGCAGAAGCTCACCCGCGGTCCACAGCAGTCCGGGCATATCCACCCCCGGTCGGGCCAACTGGAAGTACATCGCCGGATAGGCGTTTCCCGCCCGGTGCATGGCGGCCGCGAGCAGGTCGTCGTCCCGCACCGCGTCGGACAGGTCCACCTCGCCGAGCACCTCGGTAGGCCGATCGACGTCGCCGTCCGCTTCGAGCACCGGGTGGACGATGCGCGCCGCGGTCGGTTCGGAGAACACCAGATCCAGCAGGATCGCTGAGGCTCCCAGGTCGTGTAGAGTATTAATTAAATCCGCGTGCAAGCTCCGTGGCCAAGGCCACGCGTGGATGCGCTCCAACGCGTAGTCGTTGATGTCGATCATCACGATTTCGTCGGAGGCTTCGATCGAGTTCGCGTAGCGGAAATGCCAATCCCCCCCCGCCGCACTCACCCGGTCCAGCCAACCGCGCTGCTGGGCTATCAGGACGATGAGCGTGACGGTGACACCCACCACCATCCCCCACATTCGTCCGCCCGACTGGCCCACTTTCATGAAAACGTCCCCGTACTGAACGGTCCGGGTTCTACAGCGGATCCTGCGCCATCCCCTCTCGGGGTCCGTGCCGTTCCAGGATCGCCTCGACCGTCTTCGGAGCATAGTACAACATGCGCAGGATGGAAGCCCGCCGACCCACGGTCACCTTGTGCGGGCAGACGAACTCCCACACGATTTCGCCCGAGGGAGTGACCTCGATCGCCCGCCCCTTGTCCGACTCCGCCATCAGCGTGTTGCCGTTCGGCAGGCGTTGGGCGGAACCCTGGGCCGCCGTGTAGAAATCGGTCGGCGGATCGGCCTGATACTGCCAGACGATCCGCTCGGAGAGCGGGTCCAACTCGACGGCGCGGGAGTGGCCCCGCCCCAGTCCGTTGTCGAACAGCAGGATGTGCCCACTGGGCAGCACCTGGGCGTCGTGCGGTCCGCTGATTCTCCCGCGTCCCCAGTGCCACACCAGCTCGTTCCGTGGCCAGTTGAACACCGCGATCATGTCTTGATGGCGAAAGCACACCAGGATGTTGTCGCGAGCGTAGAGCGGATGACGATCCACCAGATGGTCGTACCGCATCCACTGCACGGAATTGGCATGGAACAGATCAACCCACGGCGGACCGCCTCGCCCATCCGGTTTTCGCTGCCTGAGCGGAAAACCGCCCGGGTAACGCTGCAAGGCTTCCAGGATGGAGTGCGATTCCATCCCCGACCCGTCGGGGGCGATTAGGGTGAGTTGGTCATCCCGCACGTCTGTGTCAGGATGAATCTCCGCCACCCGTTTTCGGGCGAGGGTGAGCATCAGCAGTTGACCGTCCGGGGTGCCCTCGAGGGCATCGTGGGCGGGCAGATGACGCTTCCAGAGCAGCCGCCCCGACCAATCCAGGCGCAGAGCGTAACGGGCGTCGTCCGCGATCCGGCGCCCCTTACCCGCATCCGGCCATTCGCGGGATTCGGCACCGATCGCCAGCAGATCGCC
>JAAEQG010000568.1 GCA_024231775.1 bacterium | reverse complement strand
GTCCGGTTCGGAGGGAGGGGAGACCGGGAAACCGGTCTTCCCTACCCCTATCGTTGATCGGCCAGTCATCCTGGACTCTGTTCCCTCGCCTTCTTCGGGGGCTCGTTCGTGGTTGGCGCAGATGGGGGCTGCGGAGGACTACAGGCCGAGCTTCACCGCGGCGCCGCAGGCGGTAACCACCAAGCCGGCAGCGACGTGTCCGTAGCGCTCCAATCGAAGGAAGGAGGCTCGGGACAGTCCCAGGCAAGCGATGACCACGATGGTGGTCATGGTGGTCAGCGTGGTGATCCCGAAGACGATGGACACTAGGGCTACGCCCGCCCAGCTCAGGCTGGCGGCGGGGAACATCAGCAAGGGAATCAACGGCTCACAAGGCCCGAAGACGAAGATGGTGAACAGGATCCACGGAGTCATCGAGGCGGCTTGGTTGTCCTCGGTATGCACGTGGGCGTGATCCTTGAAGTGCGTGTGACCATGGGCGTGGAGGACGCCGCCTTCGTGTACGTGGACGTGGGTATGCGGACGGTTGCGCACCGCCCGGCGTACGCCCCAGGCGGTGTACGCTACGCCAAAACCCAAGAGCAACCACCCAGCCAGGCTGCCGCGAATGCCCTCGAACCACTCCAGCCTGGCTACCGCGGTTCCCAGGCCGATACCAACGAACCCCAGGACGATCGAGCCGAGGACGTGACCAACCCCGCAAAGCAGGGTGATCGTGATGGTGCGGGCCAGCGACCAGCGCCCGATTCGCGACATGGCGACGAACGGGAGATAGTGGTCCGGGCCGGTCAGCGTGTGTATGAAGCCGAGGAAGGCTGCCGTACCGACCAACGCCATGAGTGTGGTGGGTTCCACCGCAGAGATCCTTTTGTAGTGGCTCCGCGCCCCGCAACCCGGGACGGGCACGCTTGGACCATCGTCTGTTCCCGGTGGGAGGAGTAGACCACAGTCTCGTGGTTGGTGTCAAGCTCGGCGGTATGGTGTGGCTTGGCCGTTCTGAGAAGCGATGCGTCTGGGCGGCGGGCGGAGATGCTGCCGGTCCGCTTTTTGGGCAGGCGGCGAATTATCGTTGCACTCGGCGCCCAATCCGTGGTATTATAGGGCGTTCCCCCAGCAGGGAGTGGCTGGGGGAGACCGTGGGATTCGAGAGGTAGAGAGAGACGCCCTTGGGGTGCGCTCTCTCTTTTTTCGTCGGGTGGGTGGGGAAGTGTGTGGTCGGCGGTGTCCGCCCGGGCGGCCCGCAGGTGATTCCGAGAAGAAGCAAAGGAGGCGATGATGAAAGCAGGATGCAGAACTTTGAGTGCGGTTGCGGTCGTGCTGTTGCTCGCGGCGCCGTCGTTTGGTGGTTATGCCGACTTTACCCCGGCGATCGTTGACAATGTGATAGCCGGCACGCCGATCATTGTTGATGTCGATCTCGTGGAGGATGGTCTGGGGGACTTCGACGCTGCGTTCGCCCTGATCGGCTCGGACAGCGCGACGAATCTGTCCTTCTCGTTCTCCACCGATTGGACGACTGAGTTCAGCACGACGTACGGGCCGACCAACGCTGACGGAGGTCTTTATGCCCAGGGAGTATATGTCGGCGGTGAGGGCGGCAGCGGTGTGGGGGGCATCACCATGGGTACGCTAACGATCGATACCACGGGGATGCTGGACGGGGACTACACGGTCGAGATCGATAGCGGGTACGACGATGACACCAGCGGTTTGTACTCCGGCTATGGGGAGGAAGAGGACTTCGAGGACTTGTACGGCGTCTTCGACTTCACGATTGTGCCCGAGCCGAGCGGGCTGGCGTTGATGGCGCTGGGCGTGGTGGCGATGCTGCGTCGCAGGTAGGCGCGGCGTCCGCAGACGAGTGCTCAGTCACACCCGAATCGATGGGTGATCCGAGCCGTGCTCGTGAGGATGCGGTCGACCGCAGTATCAGCTGCGATCGCGGGTCCGCTCCCTGACGGTCGCGGCTCGGTTCCTTGGTTCGTGACGTGCTGGTATCTTAATTGTAGTGGCTTTGGCCGCCGGCTTGTCCTCCTGGGGCATGCGGGATGCGCGAGTTCGCGTCGGGGGGAAAGGTGATGTGGGTGAACAGCGATCAGTGAGCGATGCCGAACGTGTTTCCGGCGGTGACGCCGACGCCCTGCAGCGACTGATCGTCCACTGCCACGAGACACTCCATCGGGCTGTGGCCCGGGTCCGCTCCGCGGCGCTGGTCAACCGTATCGATCCAGACGACGTTCTCCAACAGGCCTACGTGGTGGCTTTCAAGACGCTCTGCGCCGTGCCGGCGTGCGAGGGGGCAGAGGACGGCGACAGTTCGGCAACCAGCCCGGCTAAGGAGGAACGGCCTGCAAGCGCGCCGCCGCGGTTTGCGAACACCGGTCACTTCTATAAGTGGCTTGAAGCGGTGGCGCTCAACCGGTTGCGCGACGCGGAGCGAGAGCTGCGCAGTCAGAAACGCGACGTAGCCCGCGAAGTACCACAGGGGGCGTCACCCAGCGCTTCGTATCCGAATCTCGTGCATCAACTCGTGGCTGACGGTGCAACGCCGAGCCGAGAGATGGCCCGGGGAGAGGCGGTGGCAGCGGTGATGTCGAGCTTGGCCCGTCTGCCGGGCAACCAGCGAGACGTGATCCGCTGGCGGTTCATTGAGGGGATCCCATTCGACGAAATCGCTCGGCGCCTCAGCAAGTCTGAAGATGCAACATATATGATCTGCCACCGCGGCCTGAAGACGCTCCGGGGGTTGCTGGTCTCGATCACGCGGCATCTGACGAGGCGGTAACCGGCGACCGAGGCGGACTCGCGACCCCCGGCCACCTTGTCTACGTCCGGGCTTCCATTTCGAAAAACGCAGGAACTTTGTTAGATCCACGCCAAGCTGTCGTCTCTTCATGTGTACCGGCTTCGCGTTCCGGGGCGGAGGCGAGACGGGTGATCTGGACCAGAGGATGACAAACAGGAGGAGTACGACTATGAAGAGATCCGCTCTATTGTTGGCCTGTTGGGGACCGCTGCTTCTGCCGCTGGCGGCCCAGGGAGTTGTGTACTACGAGGACTTCAGCACGCTCGATCCGTCGGAGTGGACCCATCGTGGAAGTGATGCCATCCGCGTGGAGGACGGGAAACTGCTTGCCCACGGGTCGCGGGACTCGGATCCTGCTTCCCGCATCACCCACGCGATGTCCACAGGGACCGGGGACTTCAGGGCGGAGTTCGACATACGAAGGACCGGTTACGAGGGCTCCGGCGCCATTGGCATCGGGTGGATGAACATTGACGAGTACGCTTCTGTCCAGGACCACGACACCCTGGAGTTCTTACACGGCTGGAACTCGCAGGACAGCGCCGGTAATCCTTCCAGCGGAATCTGGCTTTGGCTCACCTCCGGTTCTCCCCATGGCAGTTGGTTGACATCCACAGATGATGGGACGAAATTCGGTGACGACGAATTCGATATGGGGCTGCTGGACGACAATGAGTGGTGCAGAATGGCGTTCGGCCGGTCCGGACTGACCGCATATCTCGAAGTACACGACATGAGCGGGGACAGCACCCTCTCCGCCTACGTTGCCCTTCCTAACCAAGACGAGTATGGTTTCTTCCACATCTCCACCATCGACAACATGTCCAACTCCTGGTGGGTCGACTATGAGTTCGACAACCTCGTGCTCACGCCGGAGCCCGCCTCGCTGTCCATGCTTGCTCTCGGTGGATTGGGATTGTGCTGCGGAAGGCGCAGATGGTTACCCAGGGGATAACTCGACCTTCAGCAAGCCCCGCCGGGGCGGACGAGAGGAGAGCGGTCTAGACGGGCATCTCTCTTCGTTCTTCCGAAAGAGCGCACAGTCACCTGGATCAGATGCAGAGCATGGAGCGTATCGTACCAGACTACCGCACTTGGGAATGAGGCATGTGGCTTGCTCGTCGTTTGCCCAAAGGGGCTGACACGCTGTAATCCAGTTTCGTGGAGACGAAGTTGGGGTTGCCAGTGGCGAGCCCTCCCGTACGCGGTTACGCCGCTACCCCACGCTGGGCTCGCCGCAGTCGGAGGACGAAGGGGTGACGCCTTTCACGGAGAACCACCCTGGTTGACGGGGGTGATCCGACGCCACCGCGCAGACCAGTAGTCCTCCGTTCGGGCGCTCGGAGCGCCTTGCGTAGGCGTGATGAAGCACCACCCGAGCCTTTGATCGACCGTGATTCCCACGGACATCGCGGATAGGTCAGGACGATTAGTGGGCTCGATCGTAACCTGCAGCCATGGTTTCATGCCGTCGGCCAACGAAGCTGGGACGCGCTCGACGGTCTGGATCTTGTACGCCTCATCGGGTTCAGGGTTTACATACCGCGATTCGTCTTTGTCGAAGTAGGTAGCCAGCACGGAACCCGGCAGGTCCAGGAACGCATAGGCATAGAGATTGGCCGGTGGCAGATCCCGCAATTCGGGCCGGGTGTTCATCGGGGGGCTCAGTCCGTCCATGTCCATCGGGTCCAAGACCATCGCCACC
Source organism: bacterium (assembly GCA_024231775.1). Taxonomy (GTDB): domain Bacteria; phylum Planctomycetota; class Phycisphaerae; order UBA1845; family UBA1845; genus JAAEQG01. The sequence continues at coordinate 2,669 of JAAEQG010000568.1, read as the reverse complement.
GGCACGAAGTCGTAAGGGGTTGGGAACTGTTCAGCGCCGCTCGGTTTGTCGTCTGGCGGCGTCTCCCGGAATCCGTCCAGTGCGTTGTTGGATCCCCACGCGATGATGGCAGGTCGACTACTATCAATGCCGTTCGAGCAAATACTGATGCCCTCGATGTTTCCCAAGTGCCAGAAGGTGGACCGAATACGTAGTGTGCGGGGATCAATGACTGAAATACGCGTGGGATACAAGTTGACGTCGGAGGCGACGGCGACGACTTCCTCCGCTCCGTCGCCGTCCAGAAGATCGCCAGCCACGAGGTTGACGCACGTCCATTCGGTGAGATGGTTACAGCCCGGCCAACGCCGTCCGGACGGGTCGTGGAGGTACATCTGCCATTCGGGAAGTCGATTGCCCGCCGCATCGAACGCGATCAGATTGAAGCCGTTCGTTGAATGTCCCAGACCGACAACGACAATGGGCTTGCCACTGCCATCATGATCGACCGGAACGGCGACAGTCGGATGCCTGATGTCCGCGGGGAACAGTTCAAAACCGCCGGCCCCTTCGTAGAGCACGCGGACATAGCGTCTATCGCTTAGTGGGTCGTCGGCGACATAGACATCCCGGACAACTCGCTCGGTGGGGGCGTCGCGCCACGCAAACCAGCCCACCGCCAGCGCCGTTGCCATTGGCATCGCGAGCCACAGCAACCTCGACAACGGTTTGTGCGCCACTCGTGGCTGGTCCGACCGAACCGGTACCGGTTGATTTGCAGCCAAGGCGGTCAGTACCCGTGTCGCCGACGCGAATCGGTCCTCGGGAGACTTGCAGATCAAGCGCAACGCCACGCTCGACAGGCAGGGATCGATCCCGTCGGCGATTTCCACCGGGTTAGGCGGTACCTCGTCCAATACCCGGCGAATCGTCGCCGTGGGGGTGTCCGCCTTGAACGGCGTGCGGCCGGTGAGTATCTCGTACAGGACCACCCCGGCTGAATAGAGGTCGGTGCGGTGGTCGATTTCCGTGTCGCCGCGGGCCTGCTCGGGGCTCATGTACTCCGGAGTGCCGAGGATGGAATCTCCGAGCGTGAGTTGGGTCTGCGACGAGCGCATGCGGGCCAAGCCGAAGTCGGCGATCTTGACCAAGTGCTGCGTGCTGCGGGCTGAGTCCTGAGCGGGCAAACCGACCTCGGCCGGCGAGACGCCGGCCGCTTCCCCGATTGGCTCCCCAAGCTCGGCTGGCGAGACGCCGGTCGCTACACCGGTTGGCCACCCGTCGAGCAGGATGTTCGAGGACTTGATGTCGCGGTGGATCAGCCCGGCTTCGTGCGCTGCGGCTAAGCCGTCCAGGATCTGCCGGAAGATCGCCCGCGCCGGAGCCATCGGCAGCGGACCGCGCGCCCCGAGCACCTGGGCAAGGCTCGGCCCGTCCACGTGTTCCATGACGATGTAGTGCGTGCCCCGCGTGCAGCCGACGCTGTGGACGGTCACCACGTTGGGGTGCTGAAGTGCGCCGGCGGTCTTGGCTTCGCGCTCAAAGCGGGCCAACACCAGGGCGTCCTGGGCCAGCTCGGGCCGCAGGACCTTCAAGGCTACGCGGCGATTGAGTTGCGGGTCGTAACCATCAAGGACGACGCCCATGCCGCCCTCGCCGAGAACGCCGTGGACGTGGTATTCGTCGAGCAGGGCGGGGCTGGTTCTGTCCGCACTCGGCTGGAGGATCCTCCGGGCGAGCAGTTCCTCAATACGGTGCTGGCGCGGTCGGAGATGCCGTACCAGCTCCAGGTGTTCGCGCAGTTCGTCGGCGCACTCTGGATGGGCAGCGAGCAGCGCCTCTTCGCTCAGCGCCTCGCCCGCTGCCTGGCGATTGAGAAACCCGTCCAGCAGGCGCACGACGTGAGCTTCCGGCTGCGGGTTGCGGGCGTCGAGCGTTGAATCATCCCGGTTGGCCAAGGTCTGCCCTCGTTTTCTCCACGCCTCTGATCTCCCAGTATACAAAGACGGGGCTTCAACCGTAACGCTACATACGTCCTATAATGGTGCTGGCGCCGGGGGTTTTCCCAGGCAAGCTCTGCGGGACGGTCAGGCATGGGCTTGGCGGAGACTAGCCAGGAGGGTTTACGGCTTTATGGTAGGGGTGTCGGATCGAGCTCGGCGGAGTCGTGTTCGGGCAGCCCCCGACCTTCGGGCGTTGCCGCAGGGCGATTCGTTCCGGCGCTACGCCCATCCGCCAAGCCACACCCGCGCATTCGATTCGACGGGTGTGGGCGATCTCCATACACTGCGGGCAGGGCGGTGCGGAGCGTCCGGTTGCCCTGCAGCCCGTACCGGACCCTCTCGGTGAAGAACATGCTCCGGCGGCTGAGTGTAAGGAGAGCTGAGTCATGAACCGACGTTTGGCTTCCATGTTGCTGGTGGTGTTGGTCTCAGCCGCTCCGGCGGTGGGGTGGGGCGAGCGTGGACATGTAGCCATTACCCAGGCTGCGGTCGAACTGCTCGACGCGGGTTTTCCGGAGTTCGTGAAGACGGACGCCGCCCGGGCGCGGCTGGCATACCTCTCGGTGGAGCCGGATCGGTGGCGCAATCTCAACCTTGCCCCCATGGGACACATCAACAAACCGGAGCACTATTGCGGCATCGAAGCGCTGGGGCTGTACGGGCTGCCGCCGGAGACGTTGCCGGGGC
>JAAEQG010000567.1 GCA_024231775.1 bacterium | reverse complement strand
ACGGGACTACCCTCCCCCAGCCCCTCCCTGGAAGGGAGGGGAGGTAGAAGGACAAGCTCCACACCGGGCGGAGTTCTCGGTCAGAGTTCTCGGTCAGAGTTCTCGGGCGGAGTTCTCGGGCGGAGTTCTCGGGCGGATCAGTCGCGTTGCATTCTGAACTCGATCACGGTGGTTTCGCCTTCGTTTTCCAATTCCAGGACGAGCATGGTGGCGGGCGGAAGCTCGGCGGGTAGCTCAGCAATGTGCAGGTGGTAGCGATGCTCCGTGCTCTGCTCCGCCTTGGCTTTTATGGATTCATCTCCGGAGGATGTCCGGACGACGGCGCGCACCGCGTCGGGGTGTCGCTGACCACCGCTCGCCACCTCAAAAGCCATGTCCACGATGCCGTCCTTGGCCAAGCCGAATTGGACCACGGACACCTTGTACTCACCCGACTCGATAGTGCCAAGCGGGTACGCCTTGCCGTGACCGGCGTGGGGGTCGGCGGCGTCCGCATCCTCGTCATGGGCCTCGTCATGGGCCTCGTCCCCGTGATCGTGGCCGGCGTGGGGGTCTACAGCGACCGCATCCTCGGCGTGGGCATCGTCCCCGTGGTCGTGGCCGGCGTGGGGGTCTGCGGCGGGAGCCTCGTCACCATGATCGTGGCCGGCGTGGGGATCATCAGTGTGTTCTGCCTCGCCATGATCGTGACCGGAATGCGCATCATCGGTGGGCGATTCCTCACCATGATTGTGGCCGGCGTGGGGGTCGGCGGCGGGATCTTGGTTGTCTTCGGGGGTGGCTTTCGGCGTCGGGGCTGACTTCGCCGGGTGGTCGTTTTCCGCGGGGGGTGCGGAGTCGGGCTTGCAGCCGCCGAGCAAGATGAGGCTGACGATCGTGGTCAGACAGAGACTCTGGTAACGCATGTTAGTTCTCCTGTGGCAGTTCATACGATCCTGAGAGGATCTTTGTTCTCTTCTATTACAGTTCTGGTGTCGATCCGCCGGTTGGTTCCGGGGTGCGTTGGACGGAGTCGGGGCTGGGGGGTTGGGGGGCGCGGAAGACCAGAGCGTATCCTGCGGGTACGACCAGGAGGTTCAGCAGGGTAGAGCTGGCTAGGCCACCGAGCACCACGACGGCCATGGGGGCGAGGATCTCACTGCCCGGCTCGCCGGCAGCCCAGGCGATGGGCAGGAGCCCCAGTACGGCGGTGAGGGCGGTCATGAGGATGGGTACGAGGCGTTCCTGTGAGCCCTGGATAATCGCGTCATGCAGCGACTGGCCCTCGTCGCACATCAGGTGGGCGTAGTGGTTGACCAGCAGAATCCCGTTACGCACGGCGATCCCAAACAGGGTGATGAAGCCGACCATGCTCGCGATGGAGATGACGGGGGCTTCGTAGCGACCGCCCAATCCGAACAGGGCAAGCCAGTTGGACCAGAGGCTGTCCGACTCGGTGAAGAAGATGGCGACGATTCCGCCAATGAGCGCCAACGGCAGGTTAATCATCACCAGCAGAGCGGCGCGGGTTGAGCCAAACGACATGTTCAGCAACAGTAGCACGACCACGGCTACTCCGGCGCCCATCACCCATAGGGTACCCGCAGCGGATTGCTGGGCCTCGAACTGTCCCCCGTAGGTCACTGAGTAGGCATGTCTGGCGACAATGGGATTGACGCGTTGTTGGACTTGCTCCACGAGATCGCCGAGGTTGTAGCCTTCGGCCACGTTGCAGGAGACTACGGCTTTGCGCTGGGCGTTCTCGCGGGAGATGAGGTTGGAGGCTTTTTCGAGTCCGACATCGGCGACTTCGCGCAGGCGCACCAGATTCCCCCCTCTCCCGCGGAGCATAAGGTCCTTAACCTGCTGAATGTGTTGGCGATGTTCCGGGGCCAGGCGCACGACCATGTCGTAGATGTTCACGCCGGCGTTAACCGTGGCTACCGTCTCCCCGAAGATGGCACCGCGAACCTGCTCGGCGGCGTCTGCGGGGGTCAGTCCCCAGCGGGCGAGCTCATTATGCCGGTAGCGGATCGGTAGCGAGGTGATCATGATCTCACGGTTGGCGGCAACGTCCCGGGCACCGGGCAGCGGTCTGAGGGCGGCTTCGATCTCCTTGGCGATTCCGCGCAGCTTGCGCAGGTCATCGCCGTAGACGTTAATGGCAATCGCCGCGGGGGTGCCGGACATGATGTGAGAGATGCGGTGCTCGATGGGTTGGCCTACGGTGGTGGTCATCCCGGGGACCGCGGAGAGAACCGCGTCGATCCGGTCGCGCACCTCGAGCTTCTCGAAGCCCGGTTCAATGGATACGTCGATTTCGCTGTTGCTGACCGGTTCGGCGTGCTCATCCCGTTCCGCCCGTCCGGTGCGGCGCACCACGGAGCGCACACCCTCGATCCGAGACAACCGCTCCTCCACACCCCGGGAGACTCGATCGCTCTCCTGCAGCGACGTTCCCGGCGGAGCCATGACGAAGACGGTAAAGGTCCCTTCGTTGAACTCGGGCAGGAAGCTGGTCCCAAAGGTGCTCGCCAGCCAAACACTCAACGCGGACAAGCCCAGCGCGGCGGCCACGGTCATCCGCCGATAACGGACCACAGCTCGCAAGGCCGGCTGGTAAACCGCCTTGAGCCAGCGCACCACGAAGGTATCCCCCTCGACGTGCCCCAGCCGCCCTCGGAGCAGATACCTCGATAGCGCCGGGGTGACGGTCAGTGCTACTGCCAGAGAAGCAGCGATCGAGAGGATGTAGGTCACCCCCAGCGGACGGAAGAAGCGTCCCTCCAGCCCGCTGAGGAACAGCATCGGAACGAACACGATGACGATAATCAACGTGGCAAACAGCACGGAGTTGAGCAGTTCGACACAGGCGCCGCAGAGAATGTCCTCGCGCAGCCTGGGCCGGGTTTCAAGCTCGAGCCGGTTCTCACGCAGCCTTCGGTAGATGTTCTCCACGAAGATGATGGCGTCATCAACGACGACGCCAATGGCCACGGCCAATCCTCCCAGGGTCATCACGTTGAGCGATTCGCCCCAGGCCCAGAGCACCAGCAGAGCCAAAGCAACCGCCAGGGGGATGGCGGTCAGGGTGATGACCGTGGTCCTCACGTTGAGCAGGAACAGGCCCAGAACGATGGCCACCATAATCGCCGCGTCACGCGAGACGCCCAGCACGTTGTGCAAGGCGACGTTGATGAAGTCGCTCTGGCGCACCACGTGGCGATTCAACTCGACGCCCGGCGGCATGCTCGTCTCGGCGGCGTCCAGGGCTTTATCGATTGCATCGGTCAGGGCCAGGGTGTTGGTCCCGGGAGCTTTCTGAATGCTCAAGACCACGGCGGGGTTCCCCGCCTCAGAAGCGGTACCACGCTTCAGGGCAGGGGCCAGATCAACATCGGCGACCTGGCCGATGGTGATGGGAACTCCCCGGTCATACTTGACGATGGTCGAGCGTATGTCGCCCACGCTGGTTACCCGTCCGGTCTGGCGCAGGGGGATCTCCAGGCCTTCGACGTTGAGCAGGTAGCCCGCCCCCGCAGTGCTGTGGGCCTGACCGGCTGCTTTCACGATGTCCTTCACGGTAAGGTCGTAGAGGCGCAGCCGATCCTGATCGACGCTGATCTGGTATTCGGGAAGCTCTCCGCCGATGGCGACGACCTGGGAGACGCCCGGAACACTCAACAACCGGTTGCGCAGCTCGAACTCTCCGTAGGCGCGGAGTTCGAGGGGGCTGGCGGTTTGATCGGGCGACCGTAGCGAGATCAGCATGATCTCACCGGTGATGCTGGTGACCGGGGTTATCTCTGAGTGGACCTCGGGGGGAAGCCGCTCCTCGGCCAGGCTGAGTCGTTCGGAGACGAGGTATCTGGCTCGGTAGATGTCCACGCCCCAATCGAATTCGACCCAGACAATGGATAGGCCGATGGCGCTGGCGCTGCGCACGCGGCGAACGCCGGGCAGCCCGTTGACGGAACTCTCGACCGGAAAGGTGATGTATTGTTCAACCTCGTCGGCGGCGTATCCGGGAGACTCGGTGATGATGGTGACGGTGGGGGCGTTGAGCTCCGGGAACACGTCCACGGCCATGCGGGGTACCTGGTAGGCAGCCAACCCGAGAGCGAGAACCGCAATCATGAGCACCACGCCGGCGTTATCGACGGAGAACCGTATAAGAGTCTTCATCATGGTCGTACTCCGTCAGTCGTCCTTGCTCTGATGGAAGGTCCCATCCGAGTGGAAATGGCCGCCGGCCTGCCGTCCGCCCGAGCTGGAGCTGGCGAGCATGAGCGGGTAGACGCCTCCGAGGACGATCTGGTCGCCGGGCTTCACCCCGCTCCTGACTTCGACCCAGCGATTGTCCGTCGCCCCCAGATCGGCGACGACGCGGATGACCTGGTCCGGGTTGCGCGGATCTCGACGGAAGAAGACCCGCTCCAGACCATCACGCACCACGGTGGACTCGGGGATGGCCAACACCGCGTCTTTCTCGTCGCCGACAAAGACCTCCAGATACGCCGTCACCCCAGCCTTCGCCCAACGGGGCAGGGACTCCGGAATGAGGTAGATGGGGACGGTGCGCTGCTCGGAGTGCGCCTGAAACCCGACGTTGATGTGCCCGTCGATCGTGTCCTGAAGGTCGATGCTCCCGCCCAGCGGCGGGACGATGCGCCCCGGCTGACCGTCGTCGAACAGATTGATATCCGTCTGGAGAGCATCGGCGTGAAAGCGGAGGTCGGTGGGGTCAATCGTCTCCACGATCAGGTTGCCGGTCTCCGCCCAACCCTGGTTGGTCACCCCCACCTGATTGACCACCCCCGCCGCCTCCGCCCGCACCACGATGCGCTCCACGGTCGACCAGTACGGGGTGGCGAGCTTCTCGCCCTCCGTGGCCGACGAGAGCGGGGTGGCGAGCTTCTCGCCCTCCTTTTGCTCCAACAGTTGTTCGAGTTGCTCACGCGGCACGCCAGTCAGCGACTGGGCCTCGTTGAGCAAGACGCTGTACGCAAGGAGCGCCGACTGCATGTCCGCCTCCTTGGCCCGGACTTCCGCCTCCAGCCGAGGTGACTTGGTCTGCAGCTTCGAGCGCTCAGCCTCCAGCTCAACGTCGCGCGAGCCCGCCTCGGTCAACCGCTCGATGCGCTGCTCCAGAAACTCGAGCTGGGCCTGGTTCTCCACCTTCGCTGCCCGGGCGACGTCCAGTTCGGGAAGGCAGCAGTAGCACGCCTTGAACGCCTCCGCGAGCCCGGACTGCACGCGATGCCACGCGGGCGAGCCTAGCTCAAAGAGCAGATCGCCGGCGGAAACAGTCTGGTATTGCTCGACGGCTAATTGAACACGCCCCGGAAGCATTGCGTGGTACTCACGCCGCGCCTTGGGCCTGAATTCAAACTGGCCGGGCAGGCGAGTCACGCCGCGAACCGGGCGCTTCTCTACCTTTACAAACGTAATGCCGAGGTTCTGACGCACGCTCGCCGGGATGTCCACGCGGTTGGACACGGCAGCGGGCGCCTCCTCGCCGGCATGATCGTCTTCAGGGTCCTGGCCCGGCTGACAGGCCGTTTGAGTAAGCAGCACAGGGCCATAGCCGGCCAGCAAGAGCAGAAGAGCCAATCGGCGTCGCCGCACGGGGATCATCAATCTTCCTCCTTGGATTCGCTCTGAGACGGGGTGAACCAGCGCGGCTGCAGCATTTGCTGGAGGTTGCTGGCGGCGCTGGCTTCGAGGAGAGCGGTGTCGAGAACCTCTAGCCTGGTCTCCAAAGCTCCGATCAGGGCAATGCGCAGGAGCTTCACGTCGACCTCGCCCAGATCCAGCAGAGCACGGCTGTCGTTGACTTGCTGATCGACGAGCGGAGCCACCTCTTCCAGAAGCGAGGCGCGCTGCCGGGAGGCGTAGTGCAATCGTGCTTCGGCTTGTGCCAATTCAGACAGCACGCTCTCGACGACGACCTGCAGGCGAACGCCCATGGCGTCCCGCGCCGCGGAGGCCTCGGCGATGGCTTGACGATTGCGGTTCCACAGAGGGATCTTGAACCCCAGGCCCAAGCCAAGCCGGGAGAGTCCCTCCTCAAAGGAGTAACTGGGGCCAAGATCGAGATCCGGATACTGCTGGCGGATCTCCATCCTCAACTTCTGCTCGGCGGATTCGTACTCGGCTTCGAGCGATCTAATGCGCGGATGATGAGCGACCACCTCCGCCCGACGGTGCTCTTGCGAGAGATCGAGGACCGGGACGATCAGCGCCGGATGCAGCACCACCGGAGCATCGGGAGCCAGACCCATCAGGGACAGCAGAGTAAGGCGGTTCTGCTCTTGCTCACGCCTGAGACCCAGGATGCTCGACCGGCGGCGGACCAGCTCGATACGCAGCAAGCGGCCTTCGGTCGGCCTCATCTCGCCGGCGGACACCAGTTGCTGGGCAACCCCGGCGATGGCCTCAATCCGAGCGACATGGTCCTGCGTAATCCCGAGCCTCTCCACTGATGCGGACCATTCGAGCCACGCCGCGCGCAATCCAGTAATCAACTCCCACTCGCGGACCAGGATACGCCGCCAAGCGGCGCTGTACCGAGACCACATCAGATCCTGCTCGACGGCCAGCCGCCCGGATACCGGAATGGTGATGCTCAGACCCGCACCGACAATCCACGGATCCTCCACGAAGTCGCCCTCGACCTGGCGGAAGCCGAGCGGCGTCGTCTCGAACCCACTAGCGTTGATCCCGCTGATTGACGGGCCATCGAACTTGAGACGGCCTTGATCGCCGCGGTCCACAAAGCGGAGCACCTTGAGCTCGAACTTCGGATCGGGCCACCACCCGGCTTCACGCGCGCCGGCCAGAGGAACGCCCGCCTCGATGCGGGCTACACGAAGCTGAGGGTTGAAGTGCAGCGCCACGGCCTCCGCTTCCGCGAGGGAGAGGCCGTCCGCGGAATCGAACAGACCGCTGGAACCCGAGTCCTCCGCCAGAGACGCCGCGTAGGTGTGGATCGGTTCGACGTCGAGCGAGCGCTCGACCCATCCGGTAGCGTATCCGGGGATGTCGAGGGGCTGTCGCTGGTATGACTGACAACCGACGATGCCCACCACAGCCAGCGCAAGGTGTAGTCCGTGTGGCCGTCTCATTGGTGATGATCTCCCGTGTACGGTCTGCCCAGGCCCGCAAGCGGGTACGGACAGCGGATAAATGCAGCCGAATACTACAGTATCGAAGAGAACCGCTCTGCTACGCTACACATACTCTCCGTCGGTGACAGAGGCACGAGCCCGGCGGCAATACGGTTCCCGCTCTGGAGAGGGGAATATCAGATCTGTAAGGGGAGATCACTTCGGTAGACGGGCAGGCAGGCCCCTGGATGAGAAGCGCCGCGCGCGATGAGAACGGTGTCCCGAGTCCGGGCGGATTCGGTATCGGCGACCAACAGGAGCGTCGCGTGGGCAAGTACCAGGGCGGGGCAGTCATCAGCCATCCGTGCAGGGCGAATCAGGTCCTGCACGCACGGGTCTGAGTTGCAGTCGGAGTCGTGCCCGCCATCGCTCTCGGGTAGGCAGCCGGATTCGGAGTGGGAGTGCTCCGCGTGATCGCTGTGACCGGAGTCGTGGGCGCACGGATGTTCGAGCAGACCGGCGACACAGAGCATGGGCATGCCGCAAAGCGCCCACACCGTAAGTAAGATGGCCCCCCGTCGATGCACCATCCCAGCAGGATCGGGTATTGCTCGATGTCGGTCAACCGGATTGGCGTAACGACCGGGTAACGTTCATTCCCAGGACCTATCCCAATACGCCCCTCTCCCAGCCTCTCCCCATAGGGGAAGGGGGGTTGGGGATGGCCTCCAAGTCGTTTGCGTGGGATCGCCGATCGAAACTCAGTGACTTGGCCATCCCTAGTGAGCAGCGTGCCGACACGGTAGCATTCGGTAGAATAGAAGCAGGGCCAGGACTCGCCCGGTGACCCGATCTCAAATCAGGGAGTGTCTCATGGATGTCTTCGAAGCCATGTCTGAGCGCTACAGCTATCGCGGTTCGTTCCGCGATCAGATGATCCCGCGAGATGATCTTCGGCGGATCGTCGAGGCTGGACTGCAAGCACCGTCGGGCAAGAACATACAGACGACGCGTTTCGTCATCGTGGATGATGCCGACCTGGTGCGGCAGATCGCGGAGATGCCCGCCGCGAACACGGCGATGCAACAGGCTAAAGCCTACGTTGCGTGTATCGTGGACCTCCGGCCCGAAGCGGTATACGAGGGCCACGCGTTTCAGGTGGAAGACTGTGCCGCAGCCGTGGAGAACATGCTCCTGGCGATCACGGCGCTGGGGTACGCCACGGTGTGGATCGATGGCTGGTTGCGCGTGCAGAAGCGAGCGGAGACGATCGGCGAGCTTCTGGGCTTGCCGGAGGGGAAGATCGTCCGGATCATCCTGCCGCTTGGGGTCCCCGAAGAGGCTGGACCGCGGATGGAGAAGATGCCGTTCTCAGCGCGGGCGTGGTTCAACCGGTACGGAGAGGCGGATCGAGAGGGCCATCGCTGAACCTGCGTATGCCCCCACCTCGAGCCGCCCGTGGGTCGGATCAACGAGATGGGCCACCCGGCACCCTCCCTGAAAGAAAGGGTGGAAACTTCCCATCGCGCAAGACTGCAAGCCCCCACCCTTTGCTGCGCAAAGGACGGGGCACCCGCCTTCGCGGCGCCGGAGCGTCTGTGGTGCCCAAGCGTAGATCGGATTCAGCGCAGGTAGTCCGCTCCCTCACGGTCGCGGCTCGGCTCCTGGGTCCGTAGCGTTTAAAGAGACACTCGAAGTGCCCGGGGCCTTGCGGAGAACGGCGTTAGAGCATTCTCAATCCAAGTGTAGCAGCCTGCGTCCCCGCAGGCTGAGGACAGAGGACGTCCGGCGAGACGCCGGACGCTACACTTGGACTGAAGCTGTTCTAGAAGCCTGGCGAGGTCGGTGTGGGGACTTCGCTCCGGGCATCTTCGATGCGCACGCCGCGGATATGAATGCGCTTATCAGGGACGCCCTGATCGTCCACCGGCAGAACCATCAAGCGGTCGAGCGTCTCGAACGACTCCTCCCCGACGAGATGACCGAACATGGTGTAGCGACCGTCCCACTCGGGGATGCGGGTGTTCACGATGAAGAACTGACAACTGGCAGAATCCGGATCGGACTCCAGCCGGGCCATGCTCACCGCACCACGATCCTGGGGGGCGTCGTGAAACTCCGCGGTGAGTTTCCGGCCGTCGGGACGGATGCCGGTTCCATTGCCCAGAGGACAGCCGCCCTGGATAAAGGTCCCCGGCCAGATCTTGTGGAACGTCAGGTTGTCGTAGAAGCCGCCCTGGGCCAAGCTGAGGAAGCTCTCCACGTGTCCGGGAGCGTCGTCGTAGAGCAGCCGCATGACCATCTCGCCATGGTCGGTGATTAACGTCACCTGCTTTCGAGGAGCCACCTCGACGATCAGATCGTTGGAGCGCAGCGCACCGCCGTAGGGCTCCCAGCGGAGCCGATAGCGTCCCGGGCTACGCAGGACCGGATAATAGCGGGTCACCTCCAAAGAAACGCCCACGCTTCCGTGAGGGGCGATTTCCACCACCTCGGAAACGGCTGGCGGATGGTAGTCCACGGCTACGTCCCAACGCTGCCCCTGAGTTCCCTCGATGGCCAGGCAGGAGAACGCCCGACCGCTGAACGCGTGGGTGATCGGAAGTCCCATGGCGCTATCGGCAGGTTCGGAGTCGGTCCCCGGGACGATCAACTCTGCGGGCTCGGCGGATAGGTTGGTCAGGGTGAAGTCGATCCAGATCGGTTTGCCGACCGCAACATGGCGCGCGGCTGCGGAGATGGACGCCCGTAGCTGCATGGGATCTTGAGCGTCGGCGGATTGGGCACCTGGCACCCCGCACGACAGCAACAACATGAGGAGCATGGACTTATGTGGATTCACCAAGACTCTCACTGGGCCTTTGGGGAGCGGGCTCGGTGCCGGTTGCCCCGCAATGGTCGGCCATTGTCGCTAAGTTCGCCCCCTTGTCCAGCGGCGACCACAGCAGGGAGGGGCCGCCGACAGGGATCCGGCGCCGGCGGTGCCACCACGGCCCCGCCGCTTCTATTACATTCCATCGGCCCGAACGGTTGCGGAGCACCACCGCGGGGCGGGTCCTGGTCCATGACAGTTCAGGCGGGCTGATGCAGCCCACCGCGCGTCCATGTTGCCAACGCCTCAAGAAGCCCCAACGGGGCGCCATAGATCGGCCCAGGGCAACGCCCTGGGTTCTCGTGATCGAGACAAACGCGAGCCCTGACAGGGCGGAATAGCCTTACCTCGCCCCTTCAGGGCTCACGTTGGATCGGGCAATCCCTCCCCAGGGCGTTGCCCTGGGCTGTCATAGTGCGCCCTTTCAGGGCGAAGAGGATCGT
>JAAEQG010000566.1 GCA_024231775.1 bacterium | reverse complement strand
GGGGCAAGGCTGCACCGTGACGTCCCAGACGAGGAAGCGTCCGTCGTCGGCCAGTACCCGGCGCACCTCCGCAAAGAGGTGGTCGAGATCGCCAGCGGCAAAGTACACTGGCCGCACAGCTGGATATCCTTCCCAAGCATTTGTCGCAGATCGTCAACGAGCACCTGCAGCAGAGCTTTCGCGACCTCGTCAACGGCTACCGGGTGGAGGAGGCGTGCCGGTTACTAATAATGAGCCCGCAGCGCACCGTGCTTGACATCGCCCACCAGGTCGGGTTCAACACCAACGACGCCTTCTACCGGGCTTTCAAGAAGTACACCGGCACCACCCCGTCGAGGTACCGGAAGGACCGCGAAGCCTGACCATGGTTCCCGAACAGGTTCTCAGTCAGAGGCGGTGGCTGCTTCTGTTGGTGCTGGGCGCGGCAGTGGTGATGATTTCTGTGGTGCTCTGGGTCATCATGGGGCGCAATGGCATTCAGGAAGAAGCAGACGAGGCAGTGCCAGTGCCAGCGGCGGTGGAGATTCGGTCCGACCCTGGGGCAGGTAGCCAGTGGACCGAGTCGAGTATCTGGATGCGTTTTCGGCACATACCGGCGGGCAGCTTCATGATGGGGAGCAACGAAGGGGATAGCGATGAGAAGCCGGTGCACGAGGTAACGATCAGCCGGGGCTTTTGGATGGGCCAGACCGAGGTGACGCAGGGGCAGTGGCGGCGGTTGATGGGGTCAAACCGATCGGGTTCTGCGGGCTGCGGTGATGACTGTCCGGTGGAGAACGTGAGCTGGAATGACGCGGTGAAGTACGCGAACGCGTTGTCGACCGAGTCAGGATTGAGGGAGTGTTACCGTGTGAACGGCAAGAGCGTGAGTTTCGTTGGACTGCAGTGCGAGGGCTATCGGCTGCCGACGGAGGCTGAGTGGGAGTATGCGGCGGGGGCGGGGAGCCAAAGCAAGTACGCGGGCAGCAACGACATTGGTGCTGTGGCGTGGTACGCCAACAACGCGGACGGGAAGACGCACCGGGTGGGTACCAAGGCGGCGAACGCTTGGGGGCTTCGCGACATGAGCGGAAACGTTTGGGAGTGGTGTTGGGACTGGAACGGAGCCTACCCGTCGGGCTCGGTTAGTGATCCCAAGGGGCCGTCTACGGGCTCCGACCGGGTTGGTCGGGGCGGCAGCTGGCTCCTCAGTGCGAGGTTCTGCCGCTCGGCGTATCGCTTCAGGGGATCTCCTGGCGAGCGCTACGGGAACCTGGGCTTCCGCCTCGTGAGGACGGCGCGGTAACCCTTTGCTCTTTTCCCCTCTGGGGAGAGTCGGGGACACTGTTCTGCCGCGGCCAGCGTAGCAGTCGCCATGGCCCCGGCTGACCCGCCCTCGTCGACGCTGGCCGGGTCGCCGCTATGGTGGCTGGCGGGATCGGAGGGCCGGCGTGGGATAAATGGTGTCCCCTCCTCTCCTTCCCCTCCTCTCCTCTCCCGTGGTACGATCAAGAGAGGAGGAACACCGATGGGGATCTTCTCAGTGACAATCGAACTCGAAAAACCTGCCGACCCCGAAACCGTGAAGCGGGTCGACAAAATTATGGTTGACACCGGCTCGGAGCTCAGCTGGGTGGGGTCGGACAGGCTTCGCGAGGTTGGGATCGAAGTACGCAAGAAAGACCAGCCCTTCGTGATGGCCAATGGCCAGACCATCACCCGGGATCTGGGCTATGCGATCATCCGCTCGGGGGACTTCGAGACTATCGACGAGGTGGTCTTCGCCCGGGAAGGGGACCTGCAGCTGCTCGGAGCACGGACTCTGGAAGGATTCAACGCGACCGTAGATACCCACCGCAAACGGCTGGTTGCAGCAGGTCCGATGCCAGCGGCAGGGAACCGGCGCCCCGGCAACGACGCTGAACAGGCCTTGCAGATGCTAGGCTAAGACTCAACAGGTTGCAGATGAGAGCATACTGCGGGTGGGAAGAGCAGGGGACACAGTTCTTCCGG
>JAAEQG010000565.1 GCA_024231775.1 bacterium | reverse complement strand
GCAACCGGACGGAGCAGGTCGAGATCAAGGGAGGGGTTAGTGAGACCACCTCCTACGTCTACGATCCGGGGGATCGTCTGACCGAGGTGGCGTCTCCCGAATTCACCACCACCAACACCCTGGACGCGGTGGCCAATCGTCTGACGGAGCAAAGCGAGGATGCTTCCGGCCCCCTGGTTTCGCGCAGCTACGCCTACGACGATCGTCACCGGCTGCTCACGGTGGCCGACCTGCTCGATCCGACCGCAAGCATCACCTTCGGGTACGACGACAACGGCAACCTGACCTCGCGCAGCCAGGGCGCCACGAGTCTGGATTTTCGCTACGACGTTCGGGACCAGCTCGTCGACGTCAAGCAGGAGGGTATTTCCCTTACCCAGTTCAGCTACGACTACCAGGGTTTGCGGATCTCGAAGCAGGGCACGGCGGGCGGGCTCCGCTACGTCTACGACGGCCGGAGCGTGTTGCTTCAGACCAACGTCCTGGGCGACACGATCGCCAGGTACGACTACGGTCCGGACCGTCTGCTGTCGCTTCATCACAACACCGAGGGTCGGGTTTACTATCTCTCCGACGCCTTGGGCAGCGTCTCCAACCTGATGGGCGAGGACGGGCTTCAGGTCGCGCTTTACCAGTACGATGCGTGGGGGAAGCTGCGCCGAAAGGCGGGGAGCAGCTGGAACCGCTTCGGATTCACGGGTTATGAGCGGGATGAGGAGACGGGTCTCTACTATGCCAAGGCCCGTTACTACGACCCGGAGGTGGGGCGGTTCCTCAGTCACGATCCGCGAGACGGTGACCTGACGACACCGCCGAGCCTGCACAAGTACCTGTATGCCTACGGCAACCCGACGGTGAACGTGGATCCGACGGGTGAGTATGTTGAGACGGCGTGGGACATCGCTTCGTTCGGCATCGGTGTCTATTCCCTGACGCAAAACCTCGAAGAAGGCAATATCGGTGGAGCCGTGCTCGACGTGCTGGGTCTCACTCTCGACGCGGTGGCGATCGCGTTGCCGGTCATACCGGGAGGAGCCAGTGCCGGGATCAAAGGTCTTCGGGCGTTGAATGCGGGTGCCGACCTGTTGACCACCACCCGTCGTGCCCAGCAGCTGAAACGGGGGCTCGATGCGCTGCGGGCGGTGGACCAGACCATCAATGCGGCGCTGGCGGCCGAGCGGGCACTTCAGTACGCCCAGGAGGGCAAGCACAATCGATCCGCCTTGTTTACGGCCATGGCCTTGGTAGGTCTGCGGGGGTCGGTCGCCAACTCCAACGCAGCGCTCAGGTTCGGTGACCTACCG
>JAAEQG010000564.1 GCA_024231775.1 bacterium | reverse complement strand
CCGCTCGGCTGGTTCGGTTGCATGAGTCTCTGCCAGGATGACGAGCTTCTCGGTGCCATTGGTGGAGTCGCTGACCCCTAAGGCTACGTTTCGTCCCGGGATCAAACCGGGTACGTCGTTGAGCAGCGCCTCGATGTCCTGGGGATGGACATTCTGACCGGCGATGATAATCAGGTCTTTGAGGCGTCCGGTGACGTAGAGTTCGCCGTCGGCCAGGTAGCCAAGATCGCCGGTGAAATACCGGTCGCCGTGCAATCCCGCGGCGGTGGCGTCGGGGTTGCGATAATACTCGTTCAGCAGGCAGGGGGAACGCAACACGATCTCCCCGACCCGCCGCTCAGCGAGCGGAGTGCCTTGTGGTGACACAATCGCGATCTCGGTATCGGGCAGGGCTTGACCGGAGCTGACCAGCGTCTTGCCCTGCGGTGTCGAATCGGCGGTGGGGATAGCGCAACCCGAACGGACGAACTCGGAGGCGTCGATGCGGTCACTGGCTACCGGGCTGTCAAACCCACCCGAAGTCACCGCAAAGGTGTTCTCCGCCATGGCGTAACAGGTGCCTAGCGCTTCCGGACGCAGGCCGTAGGGGGCGAGGCGTTCGAGGAGCTGGGCGTGGCTGGCAGCCATGACCGGCTCGGAGCAGTTCACGACGCCCCGGAGTGAGGACAGGCGGAGGTCGGCCAGTTCGGCGTCGGTCACGTTCTTGGGCATGAAGCTGTAGGCGAAGTTGGGCAGCCAGGAGAGCGTTCCGCCGAAGTCGGACACCGCCCGCAACCACATGCCCGGCCTGCGCACCCACTCGAACGGCGACATAGCCACCAGCGGAACGCGCTTCAGCAGCGGCAGGAACAGACACGCGATCAGACCCATGTCGTGGTAGAGCGGCAACCACGAGACGATAACGTCGTCCGACGCCAGCCGGATTGCATCGGCGTAGCGGTCGATCTGCCAGAGCAAAGCCCGATGCGAGATGGCGACGCTCTTTTTGATGCCCGTGGTTCCCGACGAGTATTGCAGGAAGGCGGTGCTTTCGGGATCGACGTTAGGGCCGACGGGGAACTTACTTGTGCCGGTGGGCAGGTCTCTCGGTGTGCAGACTCGAGTTGCGGCGGGCAGAGATGCTCCCGCGGTTAGTTGCTCCGCCAACTCCGGGTACGTGACCAGCAGCCGCGGGTCGGCGTTCTCCACCAGAACGCCGATCGTGCGAAAGTACTCCTCGCTGGAATACTTGGGCGAGGGGAAGGCGAACATCGAGGGCACCACCCCGCGCAGCAGCCCACCCACGAATGCGGCGTAGAGATCGACGGAGTGCTGGAGGATGATTACCACCCGGTCGCCGTGCAGCAGGCCAAGGTCCTCGTACCAGCGCGCCCACCGTGCAGCCTCGTCGATGAGTTGGCGATAGGTGAGCGTCTGGGTCTCCGCGTTGTCGTGCAGCAGTCGCAGAGCGCAAGCGTCCGCCGCATGTTCGAGATTATCCAACAGCCGCGCGGGGATCGTTGCCCCGCGTTGCTTATGCATACCCGATGCTGACCGTGGGGTGGTTGGGGTTGTCGTACTGCAGGTACTCATGTTGCCATGACAGGACCATTTCGACTGCGGTTCGCACTCCGCGCACCGCGTCCGACGTTTGCGCGATACCGCTACGGACATATCGGACGTTGTCTCGGATGCTCTCCACGCAGCCTGGGGGCTTAATGCCCGCACGGCGGGGATTCTCGCTTTTCCGGTAACCGCGGGTAGGCTCGGTGCACTAAAGGGGTAGGAGACAACGATGGCGGACGGAGGATGCCCTGGAGCTGCCCCTGCGGCATGATATGATTCAGCTTATGGACGAAAAGCAGCGGGCGGCACAGATCGAGTTGGCTACGAAGGGCGACCAGGGCGCCCTCCAGCGGTTGGTCGTCGACTACCACGCACCACTTCGGGCGTTCTTGGCAGGGCAGCTGGATGGGGTCTGGCGTCGGCGCATTGACCCCGACGACGTGCTCCAGGACGCGTATGTTGCAGCGTTCAGGACCGTATCGACGTGCCGGTTCGATGGTCCGCCCCAATTCTACAAATGGATGGAGGCCATTGCCCATAACGCACTGAAGAACATTCAGCGAGGCCTCAAGTCCAGGAAGCGCGATATCGCCCGCGAGATTCACGGGGCGCCGGGCAGTAGGACCTCCTACCCCGACCTGGTTGGCCGCGTCGCCGCATCCGACAGCACCCCAAGTCGCCACGTGGCTCGGGATGAAGCCGCAGCGGCCGTCCTCTCCAGCCTCGCCCGCCTCTCGGATGACCAGCGCCACGTTGTGCGGATGCGCTTCCTCGAAGGCAGATCGGTGACGGAGGTGGCCACCGAGTTGGGCAAGACCGACGCCGCCGTGCACGCGTTGTGTCGTCGAGGCTTGGCCGGCCTGCGTAAGTCGCTGGATTCCATCTCGCGGTACTTGTGACCTGACGGCAGCCTGCCTCTGAAGACCTTCGTGTGATTGGCGCGCTGAGCAGCCGCCCGGAGCCGCCAACGCGCTGTAATCCTCCCCAGGAGGACGTTTCGTCTAGGGCCACTCGCTGGCGCTCTGGCCTTTGATGCTACGTTGCACTTCCGTTTCATCATAGCGATTCTTGTTTCGGCGATTACCTCGACAGATCCCGGCGCGAACCGTGTTTGTGAACCTATGGGCCATCGTCGGGGACGTGCCTGCTCGTCTCCGACAGGTGGCTGGGGAAACGATCGTAGACACGGAATGCGAAGGAGGAAACCAGATGAGGCTCTCGACAGTGGAGATAGTGTGCGCTCTCGCAATCGCAGCGCTGTGCGGTGTGAGCACTCCGGCGGCGCGCGCGGTTGACTGCAACAGCAATGGTATCGACGATGCTCAGGATATCGCCGCCGGAACGAGCCAGGACTGTAACGCCAACAGCGTGCCGGACGAGTGCGATTGGTGGGACTCGTACGGAGGCCACTTCTACACGCTGGTCGATTCGCGTGCATGGCAAGCTGCGGAGGCAGCGGGTGTCGACCTCGGCGGTCATCTCACGACGATCGATGACGCTGACGAGAACAACTGGCTCCTGGACACGTTTGGCGATTCGTCGAACTATGGCATCTGGATCGGGCTCTACCAGGACACGGAGGATCCGGGCTACAGTGAGCCTGATGGCGCGTGGAAATGGATCGCGTCGCAGGCGGATGTGTCGTTTGTCAACTGGGATGTGAACAGCCCGAATGAAGCCGGGAGCGGCGACGAAAACTGCGGCATGATGTGGGGGGACGAGATTGTTGTGTCGCAATTCCCGGGTCAGTGGAACGACTTCGATTGTGCCGGCGTCTATCCCGGCATCATCGAAATGCCGGACTGCAACACAAATGGTATTCCAGACGGATGTGACCTTGATTGCGGGACCGCTTGTGGTCCTTGCGATGTTCCCGGGTGCGGTTCGGCCGGGGACTGCAACAGCAACGGCGTCCCTGACGAGTGCGATTGGCATTCGTATGGTGGTCATGTATATGCATTGACGGAAACGACCACTTGGCAAGATGCAGAGGATGAGGCGGTTGCGCTTGGTGCACATCTTGTTACGGTCAATGAAGATCAGGAGAACGAGTGGCTTCTTTCTACTTTCTCTGAATCCGGCTGGAATCGCCTTTGGCTAGGCTACAATTCAGCGGAAGCTCAGAATCCTGTCGGTCCGTACGAGTGGATAGGGGAGCAGGTTGACCCGGGTACGTCCTGGGACGGGACCGGCTATGACAACTGGGATCCAGGTGAACCAAACAACATACCCGGGGAGTACTACGTAGAGATGTACATGAACGACCAGCCAACAGGCGCTGCGGGAACGTGGAACAACGCACCTGATAGTGGTTCATTGCCGAATGATCATGCGGGAATCCTCGAGGCTCCGGACTGTAATACGAATGGAGTTCCTGATGCGTGCGAGCCGGACTTCGACGGCGACGGACTGGTTGACGATTGCGACCCCGACATAGACAGCGACGGCGTTTTGAACCCACAAGATGCGTGCGACTACGGACCACTGGGCGCTCCGATTGACTGTGACGGCAGACCTCGCGGGGACATGGACGGAGATTGCGACATTGATCTGGCGGACTACGCCGTGTTCGAGGTGCATTTCACGGGTCCGAATCTGTGAGAGGGGCAGCGACGCGACGATGCAATATCGGGTTATGGCGGCGGGGCGGACTCACTTGGGTCCGCCCTGTCGCCGTTGCTCGATGAGTCGGCTGGCTGACCAATCGGTCGCCAGTATTGGCCCCAGTACTCCAGCCGATCCGCGTGCGTGTCGTTCTCCGGTAGTCTCCGAACGGCGAGGCGGAGTTCGAGGTTTCGGTCAACGGTCAGGAAGGCGCGTGGAACCATGGTCCCATCCTTCGCGACGCCGGTCAGGTCCAGCTCAAACCACGGGCCTGTACCGTCGTCAGCCTGGCGTGGTGACGCAGTCACGCCGACGATGCCTCCCGTCTGGGTGAACTCGAGGACCGGGCGCGAGAGGATACGCGTGCCGTCCTGACCGCTCGAGACGTGCCGGACTTCCTGGTTGTACGGCAGGTTCAAGAAGGCGTACGCGTGTATATGGGCGGCCGGGATGCCGGGGGCGCGTCCTGCACCCGGGGGGCCGACGCCGGACAAATCCGCCGGATCGAGGATCATCACAACATCGACGCAGTCCCAGTCGGCCACTCGCGGTGTGTCATTGGGCAGTGCGTCGTCGAACCCGTCAAGCTTGTTGTTCTTGCCCCACGCGATGATAGCCGGTCGGTCCGGCCCGAAGAAGTCCGCTGATATCAACAGTCCGGGCAGATCGCCAAAGTGCCAGAATGTCGAGCGTGTCTTCTGATTGCGAGGATCGACCAACGTGATCCGAGTCGGATACTGGCGATAGTCCCCGGCGGCTATGATCAACTCGTCCCCGGCAATCCCGTCGAGATCCGCAGCTCGCACGGCGACGCATCTGAACTGCGTTGGCGGAGGGCAATCCGGCCATTGAAGGCTGGACGAGAGGCCGATGGACCACAGGGCGTCGCCGCGCTGGTCATATGCGAACACGCAATCGCCACGCAACGGCATGAAGACGCCGGCCACAATCACGCGGCGACCGTTCCCCTCCGCATCGACCAGCGCGGCACCGGATACATGCTCCACGTCCGGTGGGAACTCATGGAACGCGCTCCAGTCGAGGCTGTCTCCAAACCTCGCCTCGAGGACTCTACCGTTGGATCCATCACTATCGAGTTCCACTCTGACCTCGCGGATCCGCGATTCGTCGCCGAAGGGACGGAACGCTCGGGACTGCCAACCGCCAACCGCCATGATGGCGAGCGTGAGCAGACCGCCTAGGACGACGCGTCGGATTCGTCGTCGACGCTCTGGAAGACGCACTCCAGATCGTGCGTCCAATGCAGCCAGCACATCGGCTGCCGACTCAAACCGATCATCTCGCTGTTTGGCCAACAGGCGCTGGGCGAGACTCGCCATGTGCGGATCGGCGTCCTTGTTGATAGATCGTGGGGCGGGCGGGTTATTGTGCAGGATCTGGTGGATCAAGGCGCTGGGGGTGTCCGCTTTGAAAGGTGTTCGGCCGGTGAGCATCTCGTAGAGCACCACGCCGGCTGAGTACAGGTCCGTACGGTGGTCAATCTCGTCGTCACCGCGGGCTTGCTCGGTGCTCATGTACTCGGGCGTGCCCGGGGTCGAGTCCGGCAGGGTCAGACGCGTTTGCGATGAGAGCATTCTGGCAAGGCCGAAGTCACCGATCTTCAGAATGGGAGAATCCTGTGTTCCGAGTTCCGGGTACCGACCCTCAGTTTCCGAGTTACGAGTCGCCGCGCGGTCCAATCCGCAATCGAGCAGGAGGTTCGACGGTTTAATGTCGCGGTGGATCAAGCCGGCTTGGTGAGCCGCGTTCAGGCCTTCGAGCAGTTGGCGGAACAGGTGGCGGATGGTCTCGGGGTGGAGGGATACAGGCACGCCATCCTCGGCCGGCGAGACGCCGACCGCTACGTTCGGGTGCCCCACGCCGAGTCGGGCTTCACCCCCCAACGAGCTGGGGCACTCGTCGTCACCCACCAGGGGTGACGCTACATAGGTCGAGGTTTCGAGTTCCGAGTTCTGGGGCTCGGCGCCGACTCCCTCGCGAATCACGTCGGCAAGGGTGGGGCCGCCGACGTACTCCATGGCCAGATAGTGAACGTCCTGCTCCTGGCCGACGGTGTAGACGGTTACGATGTTGGGGTGTTCGAGGGCGGCGGCAGCCTTCGCTTCGCGCTCGAATCGGGCGAGTGCAGCGGTGTCGGTGGCCAACTCCGGGCGGAGGATCTTCAGGGCAACGGTGCGGTTCAGGCTTGGCTCATGGGCTTTGAGCACCACGCCCATGCCGCCACGCCCGAGAAAGCCGGTGATGATGTATGAGCCCAGATTCGCCGTGACATCCGGATTCGTGGATCGGCTCAGGATGCCAAGTTCGATGAGTCTGTCGATGTGAGCGTGTGCCGGCTGAAGATCCTGGAGGAGCGCGAGGTTCTTGCTCAGTTCATCGGCGAACTCCGGATACCCGGCGAAGAACTCCGTCTCGTCGACCGACTCGCCACGTCTCCTCCGATCGAGAAAGTCATTAAGAACCTGCCCGAAGCGCACGTCGGTCGGGCCCACTCCATTCGCCGGGTTTAACCGTGGATCAGCCATCTGCCCTGCCGACTTCTGCTGGCTCAGCGCTAGCGCACACCAACCAGTAGTCTACCAAGGCGCCGCCGCATTTTCAGCACTGCTACTCCTCCAACCTCCGCGCTGTCGGTTCGGCCAGCGCCTGATTTGACTTTTTCCCGATAGCGAGGTTGAATCGAGTTTGGCGTTTGTCGGGAGGGCACCACGTCTGCCGCACGTGGTTCGAGTTGTGTCGTGGGGCACCTCGTCCTGTCGGGCAGCCGCCCGTAGCGCCACCGGCTTTGGCGAGGGCAGGGCATGAACATCCTCGATACGGCTCAGCTTCAGGACGAGTTTGGTTCCGGTTTTGCCGGGTTCCATCGTCTTCTTCCCCGCCGCGTGCAGGACATGTTGCTGGTTTGCAGTCTGTACGAGTCGTTCATTCTGGAAGAGGACGGTTTGGTTGCGGACCTGATCAGCAGCGAGTTCGTCGAGCTCAATCTCAGCCACGCTCCGCGGGTGTCGCGGGCTTCCACCGGACACGAGGCCCTCGAGCTGATCAGCGAGCGCGAGTTTGATCTGGTCATCACCATGACCCGGTTGGGCGGTTGGGACGTTCGCACGTTTGCCGAGGAGGTCAAGCGGATTCGGCCGAACGTTCCGGTGATCGTGCTGGCGGAGGAACCGCGCGAACTGGCCCGCTATACAGCCCAGACCGAGCACCGTGGGGCGATTGACCAGTTCTTCGTCTGGCGCGGGGACGCCAAGATCTTGCTGGCGATCATCAAGTACGTGGAAGACGAGCTCAACGCCGAGCATGATACCCGGGTCGGCAATGTGCGGGTGGTGATCCTGGTGGAGAACTCGGTGCGGTTCTACTCCGCCTATCTCCCGCTGATCTACACCGAGCTGATGAAGCAGACCCAGATGCTGATGTCCGAGAGCTTGAACTGCGTGCAGAAGCTGCTGCGCATGCGGGCCCGCCCCAAGATCCTCCTGGCGGAGACCTTCGAGGACGCCTGGGAGCTGTACTCCAAGTACAAGGACTACCTCCTGGGGGTCATCTCGGATGTGCGTTTCCCGCGCGGTGACGGGCTGGACCCCGAAGCCGGTTTCGAGTTCATTCGGCGGGTGCGTACGGACGCGCCGCTCATGCCGGTGCTCCTCCAGTCCTCTGACGCCACCAACCAGGCTAGGGCCACCGAACTGGGAGCCTGCTTTCTGCACAAGCGGTCGCACACCCTATTGCATGATCTGCGCAGCTTCATCGTTGCCAACCTCGGTTTTGGCGACTTCGTGTTTCGCCTCTCCGACGGGTCCGAGGTCGCCCGAGCGAGTGACTTGCGCGATCTAGTGAACATCCTGCCGCGCGTTCCCGAGGAGTCGGTCCTGTTCCACGCCGGTTCCAACCACTTCAGCAACTGGCTGATGGCCCGCTCGGAGTTCGAGTTGGCGGCGCGGATCCGCCCACGAACCGTGACGGAATTCGGATCGGTGGGGGAGTTGCGCGACTACCTGGTGGCCACTCTCCGGGAATTCGACGAGCGTAGCCAAGCGGGGATCATCTCGGACTTCTCCCGCCGGCGCTTCTCCGCGGCGAAGACGTTCACCCGGATCGGCGGTGGGTCGATCGGCGGCAAGGCGCGGGGGCTGGCGTTCGTCAACGCGCTCATGAAGCAGCACGACTTGCGCTCGTTGTTTCCTGGTGTGCGCATCGCCGTACCGAACAGCGCCGCGATCGGGACGGCGGTGTTCGACGCGTTCCTCGAAGAGAACCGGTTGCTCGATATCGTTGCGGCGGACCCGGGGGACGAGGAGATCTATCAGGCGTTCATCAGCGCCAAGTTGCCCGCCGGGGTCCACGGGGACCTGGCAGCGTTCCTCAGTTCCGTGCGCTATCCGCTGGCGGTGCGTTCCAGCAGTCTGCTGGAAGATTCGCTCGGTCAGCCGTTCGCCGGCGTGTACAGCACGCACATGCTGCCCAACAACCACTTCAACCTGGGATTCCGCCTGGACCAGCTGTGTGACGCCATCAAGCTGGTCTACGCCTCTACCTTCACGCGCTCGGCCCGCCGTTATCTCGAGGTCACCGGGCATCGCGCGGAAGAGGAGAAGATGGGCGTGATTCTCCAGGAGATCGTCGGTGCCCAATACGAAGACTGTTTCTACCCGACCTTCTCCGGCGTGGTACGATCGTACAATTACTACCCCTTCGGCAAGCTCCAGCCCTCCGACGGGATTGCCTGTGTCGCCCTGGGCCTGGGGGAGATGGTTGTGGAGGGCGGTGAGTTCCTCATGTTCGCTCCGCCTCATCCGCACGTACTACCCCAGTTTGCCACCACCAACGATCTGCTGACCAACTCTCAGCGCCAGTTCTACGCGTTGGATATGGGCCATCCCGAGCGGTATCCCACGCCGGACGCCGACGCCAATATCCTGACCCTCGGGCTGGACGTGGCGGAGCGCCACGGGACCCTGGCGTCGGTCGGTTCGGTCTACTCCCCGGAGAACGATGCCGTCTACGATGGCGTCACCCGCTCCGGTCCTCGCCTGGTGACCTTCGCGCACGTGCTAAAATCCGACGTCTTTCCCCTGGCCAACATCCTCCAGGTACTTCTGGAGATCGGACGCCGCGGGATGGCTTGCCCCATCGAGATCGAGTTCGCCGTGAACATGAAAGCCAAGCCGATGGAGTTCGGTTTTCTCCAGATCCGGCCCACCGT
>JAAEQG010000563.1 GCA_024231775.1 bacterium | reverse complement strand
CAAGCTGCTGTCCGTATTCGACGCTGTGAGGATTGAGCATGACAAACCTGGCCAGCCGGGCGGGCGCCCCCTCGCTGCCTTGGGCATTCTCCTCGCCGATCAGCGTCTGCAACTCATGGATGCGCCACTGCAACTCGTGCAGTTTCAAGGCCGTCATAACGGTCTGGGCCGGCGGACGAAACGCACTGAACAATGAATCGGAAGCCGTCAGCGCCGTCTCGCGCTGCGTCAGTTCCTCCTGCACCATGGTCTCGGCCTGATCCAGGAAACTGCCCGCCTGCGTGAAGAGGCCCCGACCCGCCAGGAGCCGGGCGATCCGCCAGCGGGCTTCGGCTGATTCGGGGGTCCAGCCGAAATCCCGATACAATTCGAACCAAATTTCGCCCGAACGCTCGTGGGGATAGTCACTATAGAAATGGAGGACCTCGTCGCGGCGAATCCGCGGCAGATCCGGACCGTATTCACTGAGGAGATTGCGATAGTACAAGGCGATCGGCATGCGGGCACTCTTGGACCGCCGGTTGACAATCTCCTTGTGCAGCGCTTCCGGCATCCACCACGACTTCGTCGGACTGATAAACCGGTCGTACTGCTCGTTGAGCCACTCGCGCTTACGCTGATACTCCAACTCGGCCGGCACCTCGAACCACTTCGGCCACCGGTCCAGACTCAGCTGGATCTGGATTTCCGTCTTCAACTCCGTCCGCAAAGGAATCGGGTCCGTGGGAAAGAAGTACCCGGCCAACGTCTTGCGCGTGTCCGGGTCGGTGATCGTCCGATCCAGACACTCGCGCAGGCTGTGATCGTGAAACTCCACAACCTCCTCGGGGTTGTTCTCGGCGATATAGAACTGATAGTCCAGCTCGTCGAACCCGATCTTCCATTCGAACACACCCAGCGCCAGCAGCAGCGTGGTCGTCGCGAAGATCCAGTTCAGACCGGGCCGGTAGCGCGTGTAGTGACCGATGCCCAAGACGAGGCCCGCAATCGCCAGCCCGACGATCCACGCCCAAATCCACGGCGCGAAGGAAAAGCCCCACTCCAGCGGCTCCATCCCCCGGGCGCTGCCCAAAAATCCCCAGTAGAGCAGTTGCGGGGCCGTGCACAGCGCGATCGCGATGATCCGCGAGCGAAAGCGCAAGGGCCGACACGCCACCGCGAAACAGCTGACCATCAGTGACAGCGCAAAGCCCGGAAGATTGGCCAGGAAGAAGACCGCCAGGATGAAGATGAAGCTGTGCCCGAAGCTCATCAACTGCGAGATCAGCACGGGCGTCACCGCCAGCACGCCCATCAGCAGACCCAGTACGACGATCTGCCAGGGATACTCAAAAATGCTCACGCCCGTCAGGGCAAATTGGTCTAAACGCCAGGCATCAAGAGTGGTGACGCTTTCGCGTGTGAATGATGCAAATTGCCCGGTGGCGAT
>JAAEQG010000562.1 GCA_024231775.1 bacterium | reverse complement strand
GCGGTGGGGAGCGACCCGGATAGCGACCCGATCACCTATTGCTGGGAGCAGCGTGACCTGGGTGACCAGGCAGCGCTTGGTGATCCGGACGACGGGGCGATACCGTTGTTTCGCTCGTGGCCTCCGACGAGCAGTCCGCAGCGCGTCTTCCCACGTTTGGAGGATCTGCTGAACAACACCACGTCACCGGGCGAACAGATGCCGACCACCTTTCGGACCATGAGCTTCCGGGCAACAGTGCGCGACAACCGTTCGGGGGGAGGTGGGTCGGGATTCGACGATACCCAGGTGACGGTACACGCGGGGGCGGGTCCGTTTATGGTCACGGCGCCGACCACCGGCGCAGAAGTGTGGTCCACGGAAGGTGCGGTGACCTGGGACGTCGCCGCGACCGACGTGGCTCCGATCGGCACGGATGAGGTCAACATCCTGCTATCCACCAATGGCGGAAACACCTACCCGTATACGTTGATCGCGGGCACGGCGAACGACGGATCCGAATTGGTTCCGGTACCGCCGGTGACGACGACGACGGCCCGGGTGATGGTCGAAGCCGTCGGGAACATTTTCTTCGACGTGTCGAGCAACGACTTCGAAGTGGCTCCGCCCGCGCTGGAGATACTGCTGCCCGGCGGAGCACCGGAGACCATGGTTCCCGGGATACCGCTCACCTTCGTGGTCCAGGTCACCTCGCTGGGACAGGATGTTGTCCCCGGAACCGAGATACTGCACTATCGCTACGATGGCGGGAGTTACCTGACGGCGGGGCTGAGTCCACAGGGCGGGAGTATCTACTGGGCGACTTTGCCCGTCGCGGAATGCGCTGACTCTCCGGAGTTCTACGTGAGCGCCCAGGGCGACGGCGGAACGACGGTCTACGAGCCCTTTGACGCTCCGGCGACCGTGTACGCGGTCGCGGTCGGGGCGGTGGTTAGGTTCTTCGAGGATGACTTCGAGACTGACCAGGGTTGGACGGTCTTCAGCGGGGCCACCCGGGGGAACTGGGAGCGCGGGGATCCCGAGGAGACGATTCACAATCAGACGCTCGAGACCATCCAGCCGGAGGACGATCACTCCTCCAACGGAGTGATGTGCTTTGTGACCGGTCCTTTGGCGGGGTCGAGCGTGGGAACGTACGATCTCGATGGCGGACCGACCCGCCTGATCTCGCCGGTGCTTGATCTGTCGGATCTGGACCCGACGGTGAGCTACTGGCGCTACGTCTACATTGGGACGACTTTCGATGACGAGCTCGTCGTCGAGGTATCCAGCAATGGTGGCGGAAGCTGGGAGGTTGCCGATACGTCCACCAACGGGGCGGCCTGGGAATTCGCCCAGTGGAAGATCAGCGACTTCGTGCCGGTGACCGATCAAGTGCAGATACGCTTCACCATTGATGACACGCCGAACAACTCCCTCACTGAGGTGTTGGTCGACGACTTCCTCCTGGAGGCGTTCGCCTGCATACTGATGGGCAACGGTGACTTCGACGACGATACCGATGTGGATCTCGCAGATTTCGCCGCGTTTCAACGCTGCTATGGTGTTCTCCCGGTTGAGATCGGTTGCCAACCCGGCGACATGGACGGCGACGAAGACGTGGATCTGACCGACTTCGCTACGTTCTACGGAGTGATTGGCGGTCCGTCCACATAGTCCGGGACGAGTTGGGGTGCCGGTTGGGCGAGCCGCCCGGCAGGGGACGTGCTCTCACTTCCCGAAGCCGATCTCCGCGATTACCGGTCGATGATCCGAACCGCGCCCCACACCCGTTCGGCAGCGCACACAAGTCAAGCCGCCGCGCAGATAGATGTGATCCAGGCGTAGGCTGGGGATCCAACGAAACGCTCCGTTGACCGGCCAGGTTGTTCCGCGGCCCCACCCTCCGAGGTCGAACGCATCGACGGCGTTCAGGTCAGCCAGAGCGGAGGCATAGGGGCTGTTCTCGGTGAAGTTGAAGTCGCCACCCATCACCACGGGGATCGACTCTTCCGCGAGGAGTTCAAGCAAGTCGGCAAACTGGGTGCGCTGCTCAATGGTGTACTCCAGTCCCCAGGGGGGTAGCAGGTGGATGTTGTAGAACGCCACGCGCTCACCGGAGACACTGATCACTGTGCGCAACTGAGGCGTGCTGACCGCACCGAGCGGAAGATAGGCCTCCGGTCTCTCTTCGAATGGGCGCCTGGAGTAGATGGCTGCCCCGAAGGAGTCCTCCTGCATCACGTACTCGACGAAGGGGTAGTCGGCGCTCAGGGCTTGCTGCAGGGCTTTGTGCCAATTCCAGGTGTACTCCTGGAGCAGGAGAACGTCTGGGGAGGTGTTCCTGATCTCTTCGATGATCGGGGAGGTGAGTTCGTTGATCATCAGCAGGTTGACGCTCATCACCGTGACGGTTTCCCCCGCTACGGAGCACGGAGCAGGAGGGAAGTGTCGCCGTACGGTCGGGCCAAGAGTGATGAGCAGCAGGGGGACGGTCACCAGGACCATTCGCCAAACCCGATACGCCCCCGCCACCGCGCCGATCAGGAAGAGGAGCAATCCCAAGTGAAAGGAAAACGTCCGGAGCATGAACGCCGTCCAAGCCACCGCGACGTAGCCTGACGAACCGTTTCTGAAGTCGGGAGGCCATAAGTAGGCGAACGCGAGCATTGGGTAGCAGGCGGCGAGAACGCACCAGGCTTCGAGGCGGAGCATGCGCTTGCGCTGAGCCCACGAGGGGCTTAGCGCTCTCGGTAGTCGCCGGGTGTCTTCCGGCGTGGGCTGGCTGGGATCCTCGGGCATAGGGGCTCCGTGCGGGCGTTACCGGCGGTTAGAGCTTCGCCGACCACCTCAGCGTGGCATTATACAGCCTGCCGGCCAGGGGTCTGAAGAGCCTGACGCAAGTTTCGCTGGTTTGGGGGGTTTGACTACTGTGGAGGGCGCTGTGCGGCTGAGGGCTAGTGGTGCGCCCTGGCTCATTGCCCCGCTGCGGAAGCCACCTACCGGCGATCGGGAGGGGGGGAGTGGCTAGAGGGCGTTCGCAGGAGCAGAAGAGCACGTGGTTCGGTATAATCGTCTGTGGCGGGCGGGCCGATCCGGTTCGTCTGCCAGGCTGGGCAACAGGAAGAGGATCGCAGTGAGAACACGTCAGGGTAGAGGTGGATTCACGCTGGTGGAATTGCTGGTGGTGGTCTCGATCATCGCCCTGCTGATCGGGATCCTGGTCCCTTCGCTGGGCAAGGCGAAGGCTACAGCTCAGCGGGCTGCTTGCGCTGCGAATCTGCGTCAGATCGGTACGGGTATGCGCATGTACCTCAACGAGAGCAACGACGTGCTGCCCAACGCATCGCCGTATTCGACACCGCCCGAGTGGGGCGAGGACGATCCGTTTGAGCTTCCCGATATTGCCACCGTGCTCAAACCGTATCTGTCGAAGGAGGTGGCCGATCAGGATGCGGTGTTTGCCTGTCCGGCGGACATTCCGGGCAAGACCCGTCGCGAGGGTGATCTTGACGGGAAGAGCTTCTACGAATCCGATGGGACCAGCTACGCGTATAACTTCCGGCTGAGCGGTCGAAAGATGTATGAGATCGTGCGTAACGATAGGGTGAAGGACCACTTCGGCGGCCAGTTGACCGAAGAGGAGATCTGGATCATGCGCGACATGGTCGCGTTTCACGGTAAGCCCGGTGCACCGGGCGCGTCGAACTACCTGTACATCGACGGGCACGTGGCTGATTTAGCGCGATAGGAGCAGCGTCATGAACGGTGAGGGTAAACGCGGGCCGGTGATCATTATTGGTTTGGCGGTCGTCGTGCTGGGGGCCGGCGGGGTGCTGGGGGGGAGGTACTGGCTGGATCAGCGGGCGGAGAACGATCTGCTTGCCCGGATCGACAGCGGAGATGAGGCGGAGCTGCGCGAGGCTTTGCTGTCGCTGGATCGGGAGCAGCTACGCAGTGAAGAGGGCAAGCGGACGCTGGAGGTGACGGTCGAGCGTTTACGGGCGATGTCCTTCGCGGAGGTGATGGAGGTGATGCGCTCCGACGAGCTGACCGATGAGCAGCGCCGTCACCTGCGGAGAGTGGGGGGCGAGGTGATGCGGGCGAACATGGAGAAGAACGTGGATGAGTACTTCGACGCTCCCAAGGAGGAGCGGGAGAAGACGCTCGATCGCCAATTGGATGAGTGGATGGAGTTTCGCAAGGAGATGGAAGCCTATCGCGAAGCCCACCGGGACGACGAGAAGGAGGAGGGCCGGGAACGGGAACGTGGTCCCCGGGGTCGGCACACCCGGGACAAGCAGGAGGCGAAGGAACGCATGGAGGGGGGCGATCCCGACCGGCAGAAGCGCCGGATGTTCTACTTTGGCCAGATGCGGGCCAGGGCTGAGGCCCGCGGGCTCAACATGTGGGGCGGCCGCCGTGGACCGGGTCGCGGGCATGGCCCGGGAGGTGGGAGGCCTGGAGGCGGGAGAGGTGGATGACGAACCGCGTTCTCACGACACCCGCGTTGTCCTGCTGAGGTCGGTGCGGCGGCGCACGTCGCCCGGACCATTCTCGTAAAACGTGTGCGCGCACCTGCATATCAGCATTGGGAAACCGGTTTCCAATACGCTTTCCACTTACAACTCGCGCGGTCAGAGCCACGACCGTAGGTGAGCCGGTCCGCGCAGTCGCGCCAAAAACCGCTCCCTGACGGTCGCGGCTCTGATTGGCTCCGCGCGAGTTTGACCGTGATGCGTATCACTCCTGGGTTGGGATACAGAACATCCCGTCCGAATGCCGACAGAATGACGTTCCGGCTGATCAGGAGGGTCAGCCGTGCGGGTGGCCGACT
>JAAEQG010000561.1 GCA_024231775.1 bacterium | reverse complement strand
GAGCGGAACGCGAGGGGCCTCGCGTTCCGCTCAGGATGACAGCCTGGGGGCCACGCATCGACAGGGCTCCCCTTGCCGCCGGAACCTCGAGTAGAAATGATCCACCCCCATTGCGCCGTTATCTATTCAGACGGAGCCAACGTACGACGATGTGGAATATTTTGCCACGCAAGATGGTCCAAAAACAGCTGCAGAACGGCTGCGACGCACCACTACGCAGCCGCCACGGGGCCTCAACCGATGTCGAAGAGGCTACCCCGGGGGCACGGTTACCGGCGCCGGTGGGATGTAGCGATCGCGCAGGCGCCAGAGGGCCGGGGCGTTGAGCTTCTCGCCGGAGAACACGATCTGCCGGCTCTTGGGGTCGCTGCGGGTCTTGAGGTAGGCGGTGATGTTCATCCAGCGGATTGTTCCTTCGCTGTCCCGGATCACCAGGTAGACATCTACCGGCTGATTGGCCCAGTACTCGAGATGGCGCGGCTTTTTGACGTCGAAGATCAGGTTCTGGTCGTGCTTGCGAAGCCGCAGGTGTGAGTCGCCGCTCTTGAGCTGGACGTAGATCTTCTCGCCGCTCGCCCGACCCCGGTTATCCTTGAACTCGACCTCGCCGTCGATGCCCTGGTCGAACCACGTCGTCGGGCGGAAGAACTGATTGGCCTCACCGCAGATCGCCATCATGTGGCCGATCAGGATCTGCTCCGTAGCCTGGGTATCAAGGGCCCGGTCAGCCTCGTCATCCATTCGCAGCACCTCGCGGGCAACGGGATCCGAGGCCAGCCTCTGCTCGATGTGATCGATCAGCTTAACCTTCTTATCGCACATCTGGCAGTAGATGAACTTCTTGCCAGCATCGAGGCGTTTGCGCACTGTCCCGTGGTCGACAATCGGCTGGCCGCAACGGCAGACGTAGCGGCGGTCACGACGCACTTCGCAGGCGTGGCGGAGAAGGTGGCGGTGG
>JAAEQG010000560.1 GCA_024231775.1 bacterium | reverse complement strand
CTTGGCGGTTTGGCGGACCTTTTCGACCGGCTCGATCACCTGCCAGCTCCGGCAGAAGGCTTCGATGCGGGCAAACGCCTGCGTCGCAGCTTCCGGGGACAGCTTGCCCTCGCGCTCGAGGCGGGCGACGGCGGAGGCGCACTCCACCTCCGATGCCCACCAGGCCAGAATGGCGTCCTCGCTGACGGCCAGATCTTTGAGTGCGGCGGTAAGTGCCTCGTCGACCAACAAGGGTACAAGTGCTGAACTGTCCCAGAACTTCATCTGCCCGCGCCGCGTTCGGCCAGCAGCGCGGCGACGATGCTGGCGCCATCGCTCGCCGCCGGTGGCCGCTCGTTCAGGAGTTGACGCGGTAGCGGGTACAAGGCTCTCCGCAGGATCCCCTGACGTTGAAGCCGCGCCAGGCGATCCTCCGTTGCCTCCTCCTCGCTTGACACTGGTCCGAAGTGCGCCACCGGCCGGCCGCGATCAACTACCACGATCGTCTCACCATGGCGGACTTGATCGATGAGAGCGCTCAGGTTGTTCTTGGTTTCAGCTAGCGTAGCCGTCTTCATGCGACCAGAATATCCAAGGTGGCGCCCCACTTCAAGAGATACGTCCGTCGGGGTCGATCTTCGCGGTGGACTCCTGAAAGGATCGGACCACTAAGGGCATACTTGTACCGGAGCCGCTGGAGGACAAGATCGTGGCCCTGAAGTCCTCGTCCGCCGG
>JAAEQG010000559.1 GCA_024231775.1 bacterium | reverse complement strand
CCTTCACCGTGGTGGACGACGGCTTCGGTGCCATGCGCGTGCTCGAAATCCGGGAGAACGGTTCTTCGCTACTGCCCAACACGACGTGGATCGGCGTCTACGCGAATCCTGGCGCCTGGTCCGGCGTGGAGGGCTTCCTGGTACACTACATGGTTCAGGTCGGCGACGTGAGCAACGACGGTAACGTAACGTTCAGCGCCGACGCCGGTGCGATCTATGCCCACGTG
Organism: bacterium; assembly: GCA_024231775.1. GTDB lineage: Bacteria > Planctomycetota > Phycisphaerae > UBA1845 > UBA1845 > JAAEQG01. Next base: position 4,224 of record JAAEQG010000559.1, on the reverse strand, counting down.
GGGGAGACCGGCGTGGCGAACGATTCCCGGCTGGACATGAACGGTGATCACAACATTACGTTCTCCGGTGACGCCGGTGCCGTATATGGGAGTGTGGGTGCGACCGCCGTGGCCAAGCCCCTCGGACACGTGTGCCCCTAGCAACGGCGCCGTGACCAGCTGATTGGAGCGCCAATCGCTACCTTCATTGCGCTTCCTCCTTGTGTTCATCAACCATCGTCGCTCCGCGTTCGGGCGATTCGCCCGTTCTGCAATGCCGATGCTCGCGGCGCCGCCGGCACCGCCCGCGGCCCCCGCCCCCGCCATGCCGGCCGCGCTCCTCCGCTGCCGGGCTGACACTCTGGCTGTGGCACGACGGACATTCGCTTGGACTATCCGCCCCGTCAGCCGTTTCGATACGGTATCCACATCCAGCGCACACAAACTTAACCGAATTACTCATCTGCACGTCACCTCCCTTAACGACAAGCAGTTTTCCGTTGACCAGGGCGTCGGCCACTTTCTGCCGCGCCGCATCCACCAATCGGCCGAACGTCGCCCGAGAGACGCCCATCCGCTCCGCCGCCGCGTCGTGATACAGCCCCTCCAGATCGCCCAGCCGCAAAGACTCCAGCTCATCCAGTCGCAGCTCGATCACTTCGAGCTGACTCCACGGAACCTCCGCCGGCTTGAACATCCGGGCCTGGGGACGACATCCCACTTGGCGACACTTGCACGGTCTGGCCATCACTTCACCTCCGTTCCACCTAGTTATGAGCATATGCTCATAACGCAGCACTGTCAACCCGCAAAATCAGCTCGCCCACGCGGCTGGGCGCCTCGCTACCGAGGCGCCTTTCGCCGGGAGGCTGCTGGGCATTCTCGATTGCCTATTGTCTGATCCGCCGGACCGGGGAGCGGGGAAGTTGGGCGCGGGCGGTTTCTCGAAACGGCCGATAACCCACGGTAGAGTCAGCACTAGCGTACCGGCGCTCCCGACGGCAGTCGGGGATGATGCGGTTTGCGCCGAGAGCGATTCGATCTTCAAGGAGAGCGACGGATGGCGCGAGAGGAACCGAAGGATCCGGCGGGGCAGGTTGGCGACGTGGAAGCGGTGGAGCAACTGACCGCGTCGTATCAGCGGATTTGCGAAGCGATGCATCGAGTGATCGTCGGGCAGGAGCGGGTGATCGAGGAATTGCTCATCGCATTTCTCTGTCGGGGCCACTGCATTCTGGAGGGCGTGCCGGGGCTGGCGAAGACCTTGATGATCAGCACGCTGGCTCGCACGCTGTCCCTGAGTTTTTCGCGCATCCAGTTCACGCCGGACCTGATGCCCTCGGATATCACCGGAACGGAAGTGATCGAAGAGGACAAGAGCAGTGGGACGCGCCAACTGCGTTTCGTTAAGGGGCCGGTGTTCGCGAACGTTATTCTGGCGGATGAGATCAACCGCACCCCGCCTAAAACCCAATCGGCGTTGCTGGAGGCGATGCAGGAACACCAAGTGACGGCGGCAGGGTTTACGCACAAGCTGCCGGCGCCGTTCTTCGTGCTGGCGACGCAGAATCCGATCGAGCAGGAGGGGACCTACCCGTTACCGGAAGCGCAGTTGGACCGGTTCATGTTCAAGGTGCTGGTGGGCTATCCGTCGGAAGCGGAAGAGCTGGAGATCGTGCGGTTGACCACGGCGTCGGAAGAGGTGAATGTCGATCGGGTGATGGGGGCGAAGGAGATTCGCCAGTTGCAGGAGATCATCCGGCGGGTTCCGTGCGCTGACCACGTGCTGCGTTACGCGATGCGTTTCGCCCGGTGGACCCGGGGGGTGAGGAGCGGCGAGGCTCCTCAGTTTATCTCCGACTATGTAGCGTGGGGGGCTGGTCCGCGGGCTTCGCAGAACCTGGTCCTGGCGGGCAAAGCCCGGGCAATCCTGCGGGGGCGGTTCTGGGTATCGACGGAGGATATCCGGGCGGTGGCCCATCCGGTGTTGCGTCATCGGATCATCACCAACTTCAACGCGGAGGCGGACGGGGTGGGGGCGGACGATGTTGTCGACCGCCTGATTAAGGAGATACCGCCGGACGAGGCGGACGGGATTGACGAGGCTATGTCTCGGCGGGTGTTTGCGGAGAGCGGCGACGGGGCTCGAGGGAGTGGTTGCGTGCCCGAGCCGCGGCTGTGATGGAGCGGAGCTACCGAAGCTACCGGAGATGAGCGTTCTCGCTGCGGGACCGCTTCCTGACGGGCGCGGCTCGGATGACCCGCAGGAGCGCGTGGGAGAAGGCGCTCGAGCACGGGCTGGCAGGTACCGGTTGCGGGCAGAGGTTGTCTGCGAGCAGAGGTTGGGTGTGGGGACCGGTGGGATGGTGGACTTTCGGCGTTATCTGGATCCCAAGGTGCTGGCTAAGATCAGCGGGCTGGAGCTGCGGGCTCGGCTGCTGGTGGAGGGGTACTTCAGCGGGATGCATCGAAGCCCGTACTGCGGCGCGTCCGTCGAGTTCGCCGACTATCGCCAGTACGCTCAGGGAGATGACTACCGGCATATCGACTGGAAGGTGTACGCGCGGACGGACAAGCACTACATCAAGCAATACGAAGAGGAGACCAACCTGACCTGCCTGTTGGTGGTCGACTGTAGCCGCTCGATGAGATTCCAGTCGGCGGATGCGGTGCTGAGCAAGCATGAGTATGCGGTGTCGATTGCGGCGGCACTCGCTTACCTGGCGCTGCGGCAGCAGGATTCGGTCGGGCTGGCGCTGTTCGACGAGCGGATCACCACGTACCTGCGTCCGTCGAACCACCCGGCGCACTGGAAGACGCTGCTTGGAGAACTGGTGAGCGCTGACGGGGGAGAGAAGACCTCGGTCCGGACGGCGTTGGATGACGTGGCGGAGCGTCTGAACCACCGCTCGATGGTGGTGGTGATCAGCGACCTGTTCGACGACGGCGGGGAGGTTCTGGAGGGGCTTAGGCATCTGCGCTATCGCAACAACGAGACCCTGGTGTTCAACGTGTGGGATCCGGCGGAGCTGTCCTTTCCGTTCTCGGGGCCGACCCGCTTCGAAGGGGTGGAGAGCTCGGAGACTCTGCTGACCGAGCCGCGTCTGCTGCGAGAGCGCTACCTGGAGGAAGTGGAGAGCTTCATCGCGAACCTGCGGCGCGGGTGTCGAGAAATGCAGATCGACTACACGCTGTTCAACACGGGGAGCGCGCTGGACGTGGCGATCGGGGCGTATCTGGCGACGCGGGGGGCGAGTATCCGTCATCGGGCGTCACGCGTTCTGAGGGGTAAGTGATGGGGCGGCGCGGGGGAATGAGTTCCGAGTTTCGGGTTCCGAGTTCCGGGTTCCGAGTTTCGAGACAGAGTTGTTCCCCACCCTCTTGCTTCGCAGAGGATGGGGCACTCGGTACACGGGCAAACAAGTTTGCCCATGCCACCCGGGTAGCGGTCTTCCTGCACGGGCAAACAAGTTTGCCCATGGTACCCGGGGTAGGTGTCTTTCGGCGCGGACGGACGAGTTTGCCCATGGCATCCGGGGTAGGTGTCTTCCGGCACGGGCAAACAGGTACGCCCGTGCCACCGAGGTAGTGGTGGAGACGGGGATGGTTGGGGCGGTATCAGTTTTGCACCCTTGGCTGGCAGCCGGCGGACTGGCGGCGGGGCTTATTCCGGTCATCATTCACTTGATTAACCGCAGGCGCCATCGGCGGGTGGAGTGGGCGGCGATGTCGTTTCTGCTGCGGGCGACGCAGCGGCGGGCCCGACACATCCGGCTGGAGCAGTGGCTGCTATTCGCGGTGCGGGTGCTGGTGGTGGTCTTGATCGGGACTGCGCTGGCGCGTCCCTATGTGACGGGATCAGCCCTGTCCTCCCTGGGGCGATCCCACGCGCATCGGATCATCCTGCTGGATAACAGCGGTTCGATGGGGACGGTGGTGCGGGCGGAGTACGGCGGGGGCGAGGTGCGTGGGACCTTTCCCGCTGCTTCTGTCCCTGCGGGCAGGGGTGGTGGAGGATTGGATGCTACGACGGTTTTGCCCCTCACCCAGCCTCTCCCCCCGGGGGAGAGGGGTGGTGGAGGATTGGATTCTGCGACGGCTTCGCCCCTCTCCCAGCCTCGCCCCCCAGGGGAGAGGGGTTTGGGGGTAGGTTCTACGGTCTACGACCGGGCGCAGGAGGCGGCGGCGAACTTGTTGGGTTCTTTCAGCAAGTCCGATCGGGTCAGCGTGGTGACTTTGGCTGAT
>JAAEQG010000558.1 GCA_024231775.1 bacterium | reverse complement strand
CCGCTGAGCCATCTCCTTGATCTCCTCGCGCCAGTCCATGGAGATGTACCACTCGTCCACCAGGCGAAAGATCAGTTCGTCGCCGGTTCGCCAGCAGTGCGGATAAACGTGGGGATACTCCTCGGTAGCAACCAACAGGCCCTTCTCGCGCAGATCCTCGATCACCGCCCGGGCAGTCTCCCGCTCGGCGGCCCGCATCCCGGTGAAGCGGCCGAAGCCCTCGACGAACTTCCCGTCCGCGTCCAGCGGGGCGATGGTCACCAGACCGAACTCCTCTGCCCAGAGATGGTCCACGTCCCCGCATCCGGGTGCCGAGTGCACGATGCCGGTCCCCTCGCCAGCTACTACGTAGGGCTTGCCCCTGCTATCTTTCCCCGGGCTGATGACCTTGTGGGCCTCCGCGGCACTTTCCAGACCAAAGGTGACCGTGCGTGCGCCCAGTGGGCAGGGCGGACGGTTTTCGTCTGACGTCAGTGCCGTGACGTCGTCCCAACCGCCCGGCGCCTGCTGGGCCTCGCAGTCGTCGAACGGGCCGTCGTAGGTCCACCCGACCATGTCGCTGCCCAAGACGGTCCCCTCAATCTCGTAACCGCCCTGCTCCTGAAATAGCTGGTGGATGGTCTTGAGCTTGGGCACGTTCTTAGGCCAGGGGGACGATCCGAAGCCTTCCTTGAACTGGGTGGCAAGGCGCTGGTACTCGAGGTTCTCCTTGGCGAAGTAGTAGACGGCGCCGTCCTTCTTGGCCCGGAGCTTGGCGTACTCCAGCTCACCCCCCACGGCGACTCCGGTGTTGGAGGTCAGCGTCCACGGGGTGGTGGTCCAGATCAGCAGGTACTCGTTCGCGCGGTCCCGAATGGGGAAGCGGACAAAGACCGAGGTATGGGTGACCAGCTTGCGGCCTTCGGCGATCTCCATGTGGGAGTAGGCACACCCGGCGCGGCCGGACCAGGGCATGACATCGGTGCCTTTGTAGAGGTGTCCGCGGTCGTGACACTTCTTGAGAAACGACCAGATGGTGTAGTTGTTGGCGTCGCTCATGGTGTAGTAGGAGTCGTTCCAGTCCATCCAGTAGCCCAGGCGCTCGGACTGTTTGCTCTGGATGGCGGAATACTTGGCGACTCGGGCCTTGCACTCTTCGGTGAAGCGGTCCAACCCGTATGCCTCGATGTCCGCCTTGGTCTGGAAACCGTGCTCGCGTTCGACCTCCAGCTCGACCCACAGACCCTGACAGTCGAATCCGTTCTGGTAGCGGAGTTCGTG
>JAAEQG010000557.1 GCA_024231775.1 bacterium | reverse complement strand
CGTGCCCACGATCACCGCATCACAAGGGGTCTTGGCGATGGAAGCCTGCAAGTCCGCCATCTGAGCGCGTCCGTAGCCCATGGCCGGCAGAATGTCGGTCAGGTGATTGTACTTCGCGAACACCCCCTTGAGCGAGCCCTGGGCGTAGGGTCGCGGATCGACGATCTCGGCTGCCTGGTTGTTCCGGGCGGCGACGTGGCCCGCTCCGTAGCGCATCTCGCCGTGCGTCAGGGTAGGACCGTCTTCGACCACCAGCACGCGCTTGCCCTTGATGATCGCGGAATCGTCCACCGTGCAGGGCGAGTCAGCCTGGAGAATCGCAGCTCGGGGGTTCACTCGGCGGATGTTGGCTTCGACGGTGGCGACGTTCTGGGCGTCGGCGGTGTCCACCTTGTTGAGGATCACAATATCCGCCAAGCGGATGTTGGTTTCGCCGGGGTAGTAGGACAGCTCGTGGCCGGCGCGGTGGGGGTCCGCCACGGTGATGTACAGGTCGGGCTTGAAGAACGACGTGTCGTTATTACCCCCGTCCCAGAGCACAACGTCCGCTTCCGCTTCGGCGGCGCGGAGGATCCTCTCATAGTCGACGCCGGCGAACAGTACCGATCCGGCGGCGATGTGCGGTTCGTATTCCTCGCGTTCTTCGATGGTGCACTCGTGCTTGTCCATGTCTTCGAGGGTCGCAAAGCGCTGGCAGATCTGCTTGGTTAAGTCGCCGTAGGGCATCGGATGGCGACAGACCGCCACCTTCTTGCCGAGGTCTTTGAGGATCTCCATGACCCGGCGTGAGGTCTGGCTCTTGCCGCACCCGGTACGCACGGCGCACACCGCGATGATCGGTTTACTGCTGGGGACCATGGTGCGGTGGGGATCCAAGAGGGTGAAATCCGCACCGGCGGCGTGGACGCGGGCAGCCTGGCTCATCACGAAGTTGTAGGGTAGGTCCGAGTAGGCCAGGGATACCAGCCCCACGTTGTGTTCCTTGATGATGGTTTCCAGATCGTCCTCTGGTCTGATGGGGATGCCCTGGGGATAGTTGGCGCCAGCCAGTTCCGGCGGGTAGGCCCGACCGTCGATGTCGGGGATCTGGGTGGCCGTGAAAGCGACCACGTTGACCGTGGGGTCATGCTTCCAGACCATGTTGAAATCATGGAAGTCGCGACCGGCTGCCCCCATGATGATCATGTTCGTCTGCTTTGCCATAGCTCATGTGCTCCCTGAGGTTGCTCGCCGAACATCACCGCGGTTGGAACACCGCCGGCGTCCGGGATAGTGGATCAGTTGAATGTCAGGACAGTAAGGCGGAGGCGGCGCAGACGTTAGGTCATCTGGGCTCCGCGGCGGATGTGGTCTTCATGTGCGTGTATCGAGATCATGGCGCACTTCCGTATTCCGACCGCCGCCCCAGCGGAAACCCCCCGCCTCTCTAGAGCGTACATCGGAAACGCTACGACTGTAAGTTACTCGCGGGACAAGACGGAAGCAACCCCCGCTATCGCCGCTAAACGCAGACATTCACGGACGCCGCACCGTGCATGGCGCACAGGGCCGTCGCGTGAGCGCATGTTGCCGGTCACGGGACAGAGCAGTCGCAATCGATTAGTGCAGCGGATTGGATGGCTCATCGCTTAAGGGCTTGTCGATTCGGTCTGTAGCGTCACCCCTTGCGGGTGACGAATCCGCTAAAGCGATGGACATCCGCAACACGGAGGAATGTGGCCGCGGATACGCACGGATCGTCGCGGATGGAGGTGTCTTCCGATCCGCGTTGATCGGCGTGTATCCGCGGCTGTCGTAGTTTGATTGGCCCCCACCGGTGAAGGGATCAGGTCCCCGTGCATGCTTCTGGCAGCAGGTCAGTTGGCCCAGGATGGCATCGCCCCCAGCTCGATGCCCAGCATCGGCTTGGCGATCAAGTAGAACGTACCGGTGATCAATCCCACGCCGATCAGGTTGAGGATCAGCCCGGTGCGGACCATGCGGCCCATGTCCACGCAGCCGGAACCGAATATGATCGCGTTGGGCGGGGTGGCGACGGGCAACATGAAGGCGCACGACGCCGAGATCGTCGCCGGCAGCATCAGCATGAGCGGATTCACTCCCACGGCGACGCTCACTCCGGCGAGGATGGGCAGCATGACTTCGCTGGTCGCGGTGTTGCTGGTGATCTCGGTCAGGAAGGTCATCAACAGGCACACCCCTACCACCACGATCAGCGGACTTTCCATTCCGCTGCCCGCGAAGACCTGCCCGCACCAGAAGCTCAGCCCACTGGCGCGGAAGCCCCCCGCGATCGCAAAGCCGCCACCGAACAAGAGCAAGATGCCCCACGGCAGGCGCTTGGCCGTCTCCCAGTTCATGAGGTAGTTGCGGCGACCGTCGTCCTGCTTTCCCGTGTGGCCGGCAGGGATCATGAAAAGCAGGACGGCCATCCCCAGGGCTACGGTGGCATCATTGATGTAGGCGGCTTGGAACCGGGCGATGCCCAGCCCGTCCGGAGCCAGCCAACGCTCCAGGCAACCCGACCACCCATAGTTCACCGAGTTAATCGGAATGCTGCGGGTCATCCACAGCAGTGCGGTGGCGGCGAAGACAAACAACACCCGTCGCTCAGGACTGCGCATCGGCCCCAGGCCGAGTAGGCTCTTGGAGATCACCTCACGCCCACCGCGCAACCGGGCTTTGCCCACTGGGCAGGTGATGCGCACCAGTACTAGCCAGACCACCGGCAGAAAGACCACCACCAGCGGCAGAAACGTCAGCGTCCATTGCCCGAAGCTGATCTCCGGCGCGTCGGGGAACAGACGGGTGAACTGACCGCGAAAGGAGATGTTCGGCGGCGTGCCGATCGGCGTAGCCACCCCTCCAATGCTCGCGGAATAGGCGATGCCCAGCATCAGGGCGGCGGCGAAGTTACCATGCTGACGCTGGTCCGCTTCGTCACTCAGTTCTCCCATCGCTGAGATGATCGCCAGCCCGATCGGCAGCATCATCAGGGCGGTGGCGGTGTTGCTGATCCACATGCTCAAAAAGGCACTGGCCAGCATGAAGCCCAGCACGATGGTGGAGCGGCTGGTCCCCACCCGGGAGACGATGTGCAGGGCGATCCGCCGATGCAACCCCCAGCGCTCGATGCCCAGGGCGATGATAAACCCGCCCATGAACAGGAAGACGTTGGGGTTGGCGTAGGGGACCGCTGCCTGCTTGATCGGTATCACGCCCACCAGGGGCAACAGCACCAGCGGGAGCAACGACGTGACCGGAATCGGAATCGCAACGGTTATCCACCAGCACGCCACCAGGGCGGTGACGGCTGCCGCAGACTGCATCACCTTCGCCCGGTGGGCGACAACCTGGTCTTCCGTCTGGCGATACTCTGCAGACTCCGGACCGGCGGGCGCCCCATTCGACGCACCCAAAAGGGCAGCTACGTTCAGCGGGATTTGGTCCTGGTACGTTTGCCGCACCGCCCGGCGCATGCTGGCGGGCGGCGGCAGGATCAGCAGAGCGGCGAACAACACCAAGCCCAGCCAAAAGCCAATCCGCCGGGCCGGCGGCTCGCCTTTATCGGAATCCGTTTTCGGAACGTGTGCAGGGTTCATCGGACGTGCCCGCCAGGATAGCTCCCACCGACCAGGTTGACAAACCCAGCCGGGCGGAGGCCCCGGCGACGTGTGCATCCCGAACAACGTGGCAGAAACTGGCGCGGGTGGCATGGGCAAGCAGCAGCTTGCCCGTGGAATCGTCCAACACGGGCAAACAAGTTTGCCCATGCCACCCTAAACGGGATGCACCCCCCTCGGGCGACCCGATATGCGGACGCTCGTCCCAACCGGATATCGTAGGTTGAGTGCGTGACCTGAACCGAGCCGCGACCGTGAGGGAGCGGACCAGTGAGGGCGGCGGACACCTAGGTCAACCGCTTGCTCACGGGCGCGGCTCACCTATCGATTCAGGGGTGATGCGGTAGGGGGGCTCCGTCTGACAGCTTCTGCAGCGGTCGGCGTCCCCGCCGGCCGTCGGCCTGCGAGACGCAGGCCGCTACAAGAACCGGGTCGTCAGCCAGAACTTGGCGCAAGTTCCGGGATCGAGGTGCGTCGGCGCAACGGGGATGAGATCGGGGGCTGACATCCGGAGGGAGCGACAGATGAAGTGGCTAGTTCGATCGT
>JAAEQG010000556.1 GCA_024231775.1 bacterium | reverse complement strand
GTTCGCGACGGCCTCAAGGCTGTCGATCGGACCACGCCGTGGTGTCGCCGGACTCGAAGCCGTCGCTGAAGATCGCGGTTTCGGTGTAGCTCGCTACCAGGCTTGCCCCCGAGTAGTTCTTGTCGGCGTAGACCAGGACGTACCAGGTGCCGGCCTGGGACTCCGGAAACGAGCAGCTTTCGCTGTTGTCGATGTTTCCGGACTCGCAATCGTAAGCCGAGGTCGACGGCGGGGCGCCGAGCGGGGACGGCGGGCAATAGCCCGCCCTACGGCTCCCCCGCCCAAGAACGGTCCGTGGGTACCGCGGACGACCGGTTACGCCCTTGGCTTTCAAGGTCATCTCAAACTGAACAACTCGGCTGCGAACGGGATGTTTGACTTCAAATTCTACCTTTACGACATCGAGGATCCGTTGGCCACCCCGATTGCGGTCGCCGTCGTTACGGACGTCGAGGTCACAGACGGTCTTTTTGTCCTTGAGATCGATTTCGGCCAGTCCTGGGACGGCAGCGACCGTTGGATGCAAATCTGCGTGCAAGAAACGGGGGCAGGAGGTGATATGACGTGCCTCGCCCAGCTGCACAAGTTGACGCACGTCCCGACCTCCGTCTACTCGGTGAACTCGGGGCTGCTGAATAACCTTCAATCGACCGACTTCGTGCGCAGCACCTGCCGGATTTGTATCGGCTGGGCCGACTCCAACGGCGGCAGTCCGACCGAGCAGCAATGCCATGATTTGAGTCGCAACGGCATCGATACGAGCAATCGCCTGGAGTTCGACGGCGACGTTGACGACAACGACCGCCTCTGGCTGTGGATGGAGTGCCCGTAACCTGGGGATCGGAAAGAGGAGAGGGACAGGCGAGCCGCGTTTTTTTCAGTTCCGGTAGCGAGCCGCCTGCTCCGGACGCCCCCAGGCGTCATAACACCGGGCCAGTCGCTCGCGAGCCAGCTGCGTCAGGACCGCCTCCTCGCCGGCGGTCCGGACCAGCCCCTGGTAGCCCTCGCGCAGATGCGGCTCCGCCTCGGCATAACGCTCCAATCCCACCAGGCATCCCCCGAGGAGACTGCGCGTCTCGGCCGCAGCCTTCTGAAGCCCTTCCCTCGGGCCGACGACTTCGAGGGCTGAGCGCGCCAGCTGCTCACAGGACGCGAACTCTCCGGTCTCAAGGTGCGCCCAGGCCAGGTTCCGCTCCACCAACGCGACACCCACCGAGGGCCGGTTCTCGGCCAGCCGGCGCACCATCGCCAGGGCCTCCTCGAGCATCGCCTTAGCCGGCTCCGGCTCACCCACCAGAAGCCACTGCCGTCCGAAATTGCTGAGAACCGTCACCAATTCCGGATGGTCCCCGGAGTAAAGCCCGCGGCGAATCCGCAGCGCTTCCTCGTAGAGCGGCCCGGCGGCTTGCGGGTCGCCGCGGGCGATCAGGACGCCCGCCAGGGCGTTCAGCGCGGTCGCCAGGTGCGGGCTCGCGGGATCCTCGAACCGGCGCCGCAACGCCAGCGAGCGGCGGTAGAGGGCCTCGGCCTCCTCCAGGGATCCTCGTCGGCGCAGCAACGTGGCCAGGGTGCTGAGCGGCTTCGTCACCTCGACGTCGTCCGGACCGAAGAGCCGTTGCTTCATCTTCAGGGATTCCCGCGCCAGGGCCTCGGCTTCTTCGAGCTCGCCTTTGCGGTAGAGCAAATGCGCCAGGTTGTTGAGCCCCGCCGCCAGGTCGCGATGT
>JAAEQG010000555.1 GCA_024231775.1 bacterium | reverse complement strand
TCAGCCTGGGCGAATAATGCTCTCAGCGAATCATATTCTTTCATCAGAAACTGGATGGATTGTTCATCCAGTTTCACCTCGTCTTCCAAAGGTTCTGGAGGTGGAGTAGGTTGCTGTTTTTTCCCGCTCATCTTTCCCCCCTGCACAAAGTTATCGAGGCTGAATCTGTACAGGCTCATATGCCCATATCAGTCTCACACAACCTCCGTCCCTTGCCAAGCATAAAGAAGGTCAGCAATGGGACACTCTATCACCACATCCCCCTGCAACCCGTGCACGCGCAAAACGTCCTCCTTCGTGACACGACCCAACCGAGCCACAGGCCGCCCCGCCAACGCCTCCTCGAAAGCAGCCGCATCGTCGGGCACAATCTCGACCAGGAAACGAGCATTGCTCTCGGCAAAGAGCGCGACCGCATCCGTTGCCACGTCAGAGGTGCGCGGCAGCGACGCCAATTCCAACTCAAGCCCCAGCCGTCCAGCGAACGCCATCTCTGCCGCCGCTACCGCCAGGCCGCCCTCGCTCATATCGTGGCAGGCGCGCACCAGCCCATCGCGCATCGCCCGGTGCAACGTGCGCATCGTCTCGACGCCATCAGGAACCGGCGCGGGGATGCTGTTCCCTATCTCGCCGTGCAACCGGTAGTAGAGCGAAGCCCCCAGTTCGGCCCGCGTCTCCCCGACGACGTAGAGCAGGTTTCCCGCGTCCTTCAGATCCATCGTCACCGCCCCGCGCACATCGGGGACAATGCCCAGCGACGAGATCAGCAGCGTGGGCGGGATGGCCCGCTTTTCTCCCTGCGGGTCCACGTACTCGTTGTTCAGGCTATCCTTCCCCGAGATGAAGGGCGCGCCGTAAGCCAGCGCCGCGTCGTGGCAGCCCTGCGACGCTCGCACCAACCCGCCCAGCCGGTCGGGCAGTGCGGGATTGCCCCAGCAGAAATTATCGAGCAGCGCGATCCGGTCGGGGTCGCCCCCCACGCAGACGACGTTCCGCACCGCCTCGTCCACCACTGCCCAGGCCATCGCGTAGGGGTCTACGCGCCCAAAGTGCGGGTTGATGCCGCAGCCCAGCGCTATCCCCTGCCATCCCTTCGTCTCGAGCGGGCGCAGCACCGGGGCGTCGGAGGGGCCGTCATTCTTCACGCCCACCAGCGGCTTGATCACCGTCGCGCCCCGCACCTCGTGGTCGTAGCGGCGGATCACCGGCTCTTTGCTGGCGACGTCGGGATGGGCCAGCAGGCGCAGCAAGAGGGGAGTGAGATCGGTCGGCGGAGCGATGTCCGGCTCGGGGAAAGCGGGAGGCGACCACTCGGCGCGCAGGCGCGGCCGAGGCCAGCCGTCGTGCACGAAATCCATATCCATATCGGCGGCGAGTTGGCCGTCGTACCGCACGCGGAGCCGCCCATCGCCCGTAAAGCGCCCGATGACAGTCAACTCGACGTCGAACCCCGCGCAGATTTCGCGCAAGCGATCCAAATTCTCCGGGGGGATCGCCATCACCATACGCTCCTGCGCCTCCGAAAGCCAAATCTCCCAGGGACGCAGGCCGGGATACTTGAGCGGCACGTCGCTCAGCTCCACCTCCACGCCGACCTCCCGCCCCATCTCTCCTGCCGCCGACGAAAAGCCGCCCGCCCCACAATCAGTGATCGCGTGGTACAGCCCCTCGTCGCGGGCGCGGATGACGGCCTCCATCGTCGCCTTTTCGGTGATCGGGTCGCCGATCTGGACGACGCTGCCGACCGTTTGGCCGGTCTCGTGGGTCAGCTCGGCGGAGGAGAAGGTCGCGCCGTGAATCCCATCCCGCCCCGTGCGCCCGCCCAGCGTCACGCAGAGATCGCCCGGTCGGGGATCGCGCTTGTGCTGTCCCTTCCGCGCCAGCCCGACGCAGCCGCAATAGATCAGTGGGTTGGCCGCATAGCCGGGATCGTAAATGATCGCGCCAGAGACGGTGGGGAGGCCCATCTTGTTGCCATAATCCTCGATCCCAGCGACGACGCCGCGAGCGATACGGCGAGGATGGAGGATCCCGCCCGGCATCTCCTCCCTGGGCATATCGAGCGGGCCGAAGCAGAGCACGTCGGTGCAGGCGATGGGCCGCCCAGAGACGCCGATAACGTCGCGGATGACGCCTCCCGTACCCGTGTTCGCCCCGCCGAACGGTTCGAGCGCCGAGGGATGGTTGTGCGTCTCTACCTTGAAAGAGACCTCGAACTCGTCATCAAAATCAATAATCCCCGCATTGTCCACGAAAACGGATCGCACCCACCCCGGCTCCAACCGCTCCGTAGCCGCCCGAATATACGACCGCAACAACCCCTTGATCGTTTCCTCGTGAGGCACTGACAGCCTACTCCCTACTCCACGCTTCGCGTTCTTACTCCCCGCCGGTAGCACGCGCTCCATCCCCCCCTGACAGACAAAGTGAATCTCCGCCTGGAACGCCTTGTGCTGGCAGTGCTCCGACCAGGTCTGGGCCAACGTCTCTAGCTCCACGTCGGTGGGGTCGCGCTCCAGGCGGCGAAACTCGTCGCGGATGGCTTGCATCTCCTCGAGGGAGAGAAAGAGGACGCGTTCGACGCTCATCCGCGCCAGCGTCTCGTCGTCGGCCTCGCGCAGGGGGACGATCTCGATCTCGTCGGAGGGTTCGGCGCGGGGCACAAAGGCCGGTTGCAATGCGCCCAACGCGTAGGTCTGGATGACGTCGTTGCAGAGAATCTCGCGGGCGATGCGGTGGAGGTCGTCGGTGGAGAGATCGCCCTCGAAGGTGTAGCGGTTGCCGGTGCTGGTCGCCTCGACCGCGCCGATGCCCAAGAGGTGAGCGCGTTGGAGGAGGTTTTCTGCGACGGGGTCGGTCAC
>JAAEQG010000554.1 GCA_024231775.1 bacterium | reverse complement strand
CATAGCGAACGATGCCGTCGTGGGTGCCGAGCCAGAGATTACCCAGCCGATCCTCGACGATGGTTCGAATCACGGGGTTGTGCAGACCGTCCGCGGCGGTGAAGCTGACGAACGACAGGCCGTCCCAACGGCTCAGCCCGGTCGAGCCGGCGATCCAGATGTAGCCCCGGCTGTCCTGCAGCAGATCCCAGAGCTGCGAAGCAACCAGCCCGTCATCCGGGGTATAGCTGACGAGCGGCCGTTGCTGGGCGTTGCCGGTCTCAACAGGAAGCAGGGCAAGCAACAGGGCGAGCACGAGCCCCATGCCCGGTGCGCGCAACCTCGCGCAACCATCCATACAACGACGATACCACTGCCGGCGCTCTCGATCCCCGCCTCGGAGCTGCCGGGCGCGACGAGCAGGGAGGAAATAGGGAGCTGCAGATGTCGCCGACCAACCTTGGCGCCTACGCACGAGGAACACCGAGACACGCTGGCCAAACGCTTGGTGGGCATCAACGGGTGCAGTTCAAAGTGGTAGGTAGCTGTGTCGGACAGTGGGCGGGCGGGGGCTTGTGGCCGCAGGCTTCCAGCCTGCAGGGCGGGTGGGAGGCGCGTGCGTACGCTCCGGCGAGACGGCCATACGAGCCTGGCAGACCAGCGCAGCGATTCCGCATCGACGTAGTTCGCTGATAGGATCACGCTGAGAGCAGCTGCAAGATCCGGTATTCCGCACAACATGAGCAGATTCGCATTCGTCTGAGGGGTTGCATTCGTACCGTGATCTGATATACTAAACGTATGTCAGACCGAATCCCTCGCGCCAAAATGCTCGACACCGAACGTCGCATCCGCTCCCGGCTGGCCCGCCTCGTCGCCAACTTCGCTTTGGTACGTGGCTCTATCCAGCAGCGCGAGCGGGCTTGTGGCAAGCCAAACTGCCGATGCGCCCAGGGCGAAAAGCACTCCTCGATCTACCTGGTCGCCAGAGATGAGGGGAAGTACCAGCAACTCTTCATCCCCAAAGCACTCGAACCCCATGCCAGACGTTGGGCGCAGGACTACCAGGAGGCCCGTGACCTCCTGGAGCAGCTGTCAAAGCTCTGCTGGGATCGCCTCAAGAGACGGGAGCCCTAGCCATTCTCAGGAGGTTCCTCACCTACGCTGACAAGCTCCTTCACCTCGGTGAAAAGCTCAGAAATGTCAGCGACCGGCGTCAGGAGCCAAGAATCACATGCAGGGTCATCGCTTGCAGCATCTTCGTGATGATCATCGCTCGACTGGGAAGTCTCAACTCCCTGGAGCAAACCAACCAGAGCAGGTTCTGGCGACGATGGCTCGACCATAGGATGCCCAGTGCTGACACCATCGGCCGGGTCGCTGCTGTGATGGGTCACGAGCCGTTGCGCGACGGGATTCACGACGTCTACTCCCGCCTCAAACGAAACAAAGCCCTCGAGCCCACCTGCGGCGGTCTGATGCTCTTGGTGCTTGATGGGCACGAGTCACATGCCACCTACCGCAGGTGCTGCGACGGGTGCCTGTCAAGGACCGTCGGAAAGAAAAGAACCCGGACCCAGTACTACCATCGGCACGTGACAGCTATCCTTGTCGCTAACCCTTTCACAATCATGCTCGACGCCGAACCGATGAAACCGGGCGAGGACGAGGTCGCCACGGCAATCCGCCTTCTCGAGCGCCTCTGCAGACAGTACCCACGCGCCTTCGACGTAGTTGCCGGTGACTCCCTCTACGCCGATCCCCGCTTCGTGACGGCCGTCCGCAGCAGAGGCAAGGACTTCCTTGCCGTCCTGAAGGCAAACCAGCCAAGCCTCCTTGAAGACTCCAACGGTCTGTTCGATGTCACGCCCTCTGAGAGGATCACTCGTGGTCGTGCCCAGTGCGAGGTGTGGGACGCCTCGGGGTTTACCACCTGGCCCCAAGCCCAATGCAACGTTCGGGTCGTCCGCTCCGTTGAGACCACCTCCGTCAAGCGACAGCTCGACAAGGAGACCCACGAGTCCGTCTCAACTTGGTCCTTGGTCACCTCACTCTCCTCGATGTGCGCGATCACTGCCACCGTCATCGAATTCGGCCATCGGCGCTGGGCTATCGAGAACGAGGGCTTCAACGAAACGGTGAGTCGCTGGCACGGCGATCACGTCTACAAGCACGATCCCACTGCGATGCTCACCTTCTGGCTGTTTACCATCCTCGCGCTCAACATCTTTACCGCCTTCTTCTTCCGGAACCTCAAGCCTGCTTACCGAAGGCTGCACACCCGCTTGCACGTCGCCCAGTGCATCACCAGCGTCATCTACGATCAGCTGCCAAAAACGGCTGGTCAGTCTCGTAGCCCCCCAGGCCCCCGACAACAGCTGCAACGTCACTACGCTACCTCGGCTTGATCACCGGATCGCACGGCGCAACGAAGACCGCGCCGACCTTTGGTGCACCCCTCGTCCCGACTGCCTGCAACCACCGCGCCAGATCCCGGCTCCGACTGGCTCAAAAACCCGAAAACGAACCTGATCACAGCCCGAGAACACCCCAAATACAACGCCTACTGCACGATGCGGCTCTCGATACGGAATCGCTGTTGCGACGGGGCGGTAGAAACAGAACCGGATCACCCTCTGTTACCATCGGGGAGGAGGAAATGAAACATGAGCACTTACTCGCTGTCCAAGGCGTGTGCCGGCTTGGTCCTGCTCGCCGTTCTGTCGGCCTGCGCCTCCTCCGGACCGCCACCGCCGCCCACGCTGGAGCGTACCGGTGAGAGCATCATCCGCTACACCGGACCCGAGATCGCGGTGGTGGTGAGCTATACCTTTGCCACTGCCAACCTGGGGGAGCCCTGGCTGATGCTCGCCACCTCGTTCTCAGGCGGCTCGCGCCGGGGGGCCGAGGTCAAGCGCGAGGGCATCTTCGTACGCACCCCGGTGGGTGAACGTATCGCCCTCGCCACCCAGAAGGAGCTGGTCAATGCCTCCGGCGAGGCCGGCAGCGTGGTGCGCCGGGCCGAGGTGGCGAGCGAGCCCCTGACCTACATGGGCGGCGACCGCAAGCGGTGCCGGGTGCCGTTCTTCGTGACCACCAAGCAGGTCCTGCGCGGCTACTCGATCGCCGACTCCTTCTACGTATCGAGTCGCGATCTGTGCAGCGGCCCCCTCTACTTCCCAGTTGCCGGGGGGGTGCAGCCGGGGGGCTGGCTGCTCGAGATCGAGCTCAAGGAGAACGTAGTCAGAATCCCCTTTGTCCTTGGTGAGCAGCAGTGAACGACGGTGTAAACGACGGTGTGAACGACGGTG
>JAAEQG010000553.1 GCA_024231775.1 bacterium | reverse complement strand
CCCGGCTCAACCCGCTCGACTCGAGCTGAGCCACCCTCCGCTGCCAGTAACGCATACGCTCCGACATGAAGCACCTCCTCGAGAGCCATCATGCCAGATCTGGCCCTGCAAAAACCAGATGCAATTCACCGAGCGCATACCGATGTTCTTCCATACGAACCACCTCGGCACCACGCGGGCGCTGACGGACGACGCAGGTGATGTGCTCGGGAACGCGAGTCGCCTGTACACCGCCTTCGGCAACCCGGTGACCGCGCCCACCACGCCGATGACTCGCTACGGCTTCGCCGGCGCCTGGGGCTACCAAGCGCTCTCGGCCGCCAGCGTCGGCTCGCCGCAGAGCTCAGGCCTCCTGCACGTCGGCGCCCGCTACTACGACCCCGCCCTCGGCAGATTCCTCCAACGTGATCCGATAGGGATCAACGGCGGGGTCAATGTTTATTCGTACGTGCGGAGCAGCCCGCTGTTATGGGTCGATCCCAGTGGGCTCCAGGTTGGAAGCTGTTTAGGAAATCAAAAAGAGGAGCACATGTACGCCCTTGGCTGCGCGATCGCAAACGCGCTTTTGGATGGTGACTTTTGCCTCGAGCTCAGGCCCATGGACGAATGGCCTAACCCACCTGCACGGCCACACAAGAAGTCGTGCATACCGAGCAGTCCGTGGTACCAAGAGTTCGTTGACGGTTTGGGGGATTGGATGGATGGCCCGTATCCGTTTTGACCGCACGTAGCCAATGCAAGTGGTGTCATGTGACGAAGCCAGACAATGAGCTTTGTTAGACTGGGCGGTACACTTCGGAGAGTGCTCTTGCCCTGCCCTGATCGTTAGGCGATGACTTGCTCCCCTGCGAGTACGGCATGTTCCTCGGGTCTTGGTTGGATTGAAGAGTCTGGCCGTGTGAAGAAGGTTTGACAATGCCAATACCAAGCTCGATCAGTCAGGCAGGTATGAGCGATTGCCATCCTCACCTAGCCGACGCACAGTGGGTCCGTACGATAACGTTTGGAGCAGGGCTAGTGTTTTGGGTCCTGCTTCTCCCGCCTCTCTTCACGAACATCGTGGCGTTCACGCTTCCGTTCATTGGAGGGACGAGGGCTCATCTCCGATGGGTCGGCCTAATCTACACCCTCGGCGGTCTGCTGCTTCTCGTCGGAATCATGATGCTGACGATGGCTCCTACAGCGGGCCCCTCGGAGAGAAAGCTCGATTACAGCCGCCGAGTCTTCCGAGTGTTTGCATCAGTGGAGGTGGTCACGCGCATTGTCAACAGTGTGTTCACATTCACTGCATTGGAACCCAGTAAGTCTGTTCAGCTTGTTCTTCCAATGATGTTAGTCGATGTGGGATGGGTTGTATCCGGGGCGGCGTATCTAACGTGCGTTTGCCAGCACCTGCAGACTCGAAGACTAATCGGTGAGATGCGGGCAGGTGCGATTGTGTATGTTGTTCTGGCCGTTTTGGTGTGGAGTTTGGATCCAACTGGAGAAGAGGCAAGGTCCACTGTGATCTCGCGTGTCGTGCTGTTCTTCTTGTTCGTCGGAATGGGCATCTGGGGCGTTTCCATTGTTTGGCGCTTCAGGCGCGTAGCGGCGCGAATACGTGACGGACGATGCGTTGACTGTGGCTATGACTTGCAGGGTCTCCCAGGGAGGCGCTGCCCGGAATGTGGGCTAGCGTTCTTGCCAGGGAATGACACTCAGCCTAGCGAGCACTGAGCTACGAGCACCCGCCGGGCCGGAGCGAGGCGGTAGTAGCCGGCGCGCAGTTCCGCTACGGCACTGCGCACCAACGGTACGTGCTGCGTCAGTTCGACCCGGACAACTGGTACGGGTACGGTAACGATCGGCGGACGGACCTGACCTACGACGACCTGGGCCGACCGCTTACCCACCTGTTAACCACCGACGAATCAGGGGACGACGTGCAGCGCTTCTTCAACTACTTCTACAATGATACCAGCGGGATCTTCACCACCTGCGGGTCGGACGGGACGGCCACGGTGACCACGCTTGACGCCGCGAATCGCCCGCTGACCGTGCAGCAAGGGACCGAGTCCGCAGCGTACACCTATTGCGCCGACGGTCGGCTGGAGTCGGTGATCTACAGCAACGGGGCCAGCACGTGGTACACGTACGACTTCGAGAATCTGCGGATGAACATCGACCACTATAACGGCGCTGCCACCCCGCAGATGATCCTGGGGCTGGAGTATGCGTTCACCGTCAACGGGCTGGT
>JAAEQG010000552.1 GCA_024231775.1 bacterium | reverse complement strand
GATGACGCCGCCATCGACCATCGCCGCAGCCAAGTGTCCCGTTGCGGTGAGCAACTCACTGAGACGCCGGCGTCTGGCAGCAGGGGGGACTGGCTGCTCCGCCGGAGCGCTCAGCAGAGTCGAGGCGATCTCGTCCAGACGCACTGCTCCGGGCGGTTGATGAACCGCCAACACCCACTCCGAGTCGCCAACACTACGCCGTTCCAGCAACACCGGAACGTGCAGCGCCGGAAGACCGCGATGGCGCAGACGCTGGGCGATGGCGAAGCTGCGCCGCAGAGGCGAACCGCACAACCGCCGCCACCAGCTTCTGCCGACGTGGCGTGTGCATGCAAAACCGCCGAGCAAAGTTCCGCGAGATTCGCCCGCCATGGTCGAGAGATGCTCGGTCAACCACCGCCGCCACTCGTCCGGGGAACGCTCACCGGCGAATGGCGGCGGGGGAGGCTGATCTGAGCGGCAGCGCAGCACGGCGTGCGCCGTCCCACCGTCGCCCAACGAGATGCGGCTGAAGTAGGCGTTATCTCGGAAGATGCGGCGATCGCGCTTCGCCCACAGTCGGCGCCGATGAACCGCAGTCGCACGCCCGACTCGGGCAACGAACTCTCGATAGGCGCGGCGGCGGTCCGCAAACCGTTCGCGGGCATAGGCCCGCAGTAGACGCATGCGCTGGATCAGGCTGGCCCGCGCACGGAACCACTGGTTAAGCTCGGCGAGGTTGCGGGCGGCGTCGCCATCCGTCACCGGTCGCCGCACCCGCACGCCGGCGAGGTCCACCAGCGCGAACTCCCACTCTCCCGCCCCAGGGCGGACGAGCAGGTTGCCCGCGTGCAGATCCCGCGGGAGCACCCCGGCGTCATGCGTTCGAGCCAAAAACACCCCGAGTTTCTCGGCGAAGCACCGGTCCGGCGGACGCGCCCTCTCCCACAGCTCAGCCAGCGTGACGGCCCGCGCAAACTCCGCCGAGACGAGGACACTGCGACCGTCGGCGGCTGTGCCCGACGCCAGAGCACGGATCGCCCCGATCCCCAGCCCAGCCAGCGCCTGGGCGGTCTCGTATTCACCTCCGGCCGGCGAACCGAACAGCCAACGCCTGAACATCCCCGCAGTGGAGCGGTCATCGAACACCTTGGCGTACACGACTCCCGTCGCCAGCTTCACGCGATAGACCCGGCGCAGGGGATTGTGCTTCACCAAGGTCGCCCGCGGCTCGTCCTCGAGCCCGAACCAGTCCGGCGCAGATGCACTCGAAACGACGGACTCGCCTTCGTCGGCGAACACCCACTGGGCACCCGCCCGCGCCGTCTCCACGCGCATACCTCCGCTCGATGTCATGTCTTGGGTCGTGTTCATCTGCCGTCGTTCGATCAGCCGAATTTGGGCGGATTGCCCAGGCTGCGCCCGATCATCCGCAACTGCCCCGCGTGCATACCCTCGTGCCACGCGATCGTGGTCATCAGCGTCGCGTAGTTCGGGGCGAAGCGCTGGAACTCCTCCGGAAGCGCTTCGGTCAGCTTCGGATCCGGCAGCGACTGAAACCAGCCGAGTAGCTCCTCGCGCGTGCCCTGAAGCTGCGCCCTCAGTTCCGTCGGAGACGGGTACGCCCCGGCGTCCGGCAAGGGTTTGGAGCCTCTCCCGAACAACTTGCTCCACAGCTCCGGACGCTTGGACGTTTTTCCTCCAAGCGTGCAGCGGAACACATCGTCGGTGATCGCGATGTGCCCGATCAGCCAGAAGGCGTGATTGCCCTCCGGGATCGGACAGTAGCAGAGCTTGTCCTCGGGAATGTCGTCGAGAAACCCGAGAGTCACTTCTCGGGCGAACTTCAACGCTGCGAGTCCGATCTCCAGCAGGGGATTGCTCATGTTCACGCTCCGGGTCACGGGGAAAGACCGCCGCCGCGGTCGGTTCACTCGTCGCCTACGCCGGTATTGGACGGCAACCTCGAGGGAACTTCAAGTTGACCGCCAGCCCGTCGGTTGGCAAGCTCCGGCGCAGGCGGGTACCGCCGATTGGACATGTCGGTAATTGTCCTCGATGGTCACGGTTGCGCCTACCGGCTACGGAGGCAGAACGTGGTGTAACTGGGCACGTAACGGCCTCCAAAGCCCATCGCTTTTTATAACTGCGGGCAGGTGCAAGGTGCGGTATACTTCCGTACCTTGAACGTGTCGCAAGAATAGGAGCGTTGTGATCGCTACTCCGATGACCATCATCGTAACATTTACGATCGTCGGTTTCGTGATCATGGCGTTGCTGGCGATGACGGCTGCTCGGCGCGGGCAGCTTGGACGGCGGACGGCGAAGGTCTGTTCGCGATGTCGACGGGTCAACGGACTCGAAGCCCGGTTCTGCGGGCACTGCGGTCAGCGTCTGACCTAAGCGTACCGGTGACCTGGCGTGGCCCGGCGCGATTCTGGAAGTTCGACGGATGCACATCCGAAAGGGAGGTGTTTATGTCTCAGATAGACGACTCGATGCTGAGGATGCCGCCGGGGCGCGGAGGAGCGGCACGGCTGCTGGCTCTGATCCCGGGGCTGGTGGGGCTGGCGTTCATTGCGTTTCTGTTGGTCTGGTTCGTGTGGCGCGTGCCGGTGGCTGACACCGAGATCCTTGCGCTCGTCAACAAGACCGGGAAGATCTTACCGGCGGAGCTGGCGGCGGAGTTCGGCGACCAGGTCGTGCTCTACGACGAGCTGGTCGGCGCCATCGCCGCAGATCAGGGAGCAGACGAACAGGACGTTCGCGAGGGATACAAGGGGATTCGCGGCGAGGTCTACACCGCCGGGAATCACTTCTTCAACCCCTACTCCTTCAAGCGCGTAGCCATGCCCGCGACCTTCATCGCCGACGATCAGATCGGCGTGCTGCTCCGCAAGTATGGCAAACCCCTGCCCTTCCCCAAGACCGTCGCCACCGAACCTGACGAACGTGGTCCGGTGCGCGAGATCCTCCGGCCGGGCACGCGGCACAACATCAACCTGTTGGCCTACGAGGTGCAGACGTTCCCGCTGGTGCAGATTCCCGCCGGACGCGTCGGCGTGGTCACCCTGCTCAGCGGTGACGATCCAGTCAGCAAGAACACCTACACCGTGGCTCCGGGGGAGAAGGGTGTTCAGCGCAAGACCTTGCCTCCCGGCTTGGCCCCGTACAACCCCTACCTCCAACGCGTCGAGATCGTCGACGTGCGCAGTCAGAAGTACGACATGCTCGGTGCGGAGGTCATCCACTTCCCCTCGAATGACAGCTTCACCATCACCATCGAGGGGACCATCGAATGGGCCATCCGCCCAGATCACGTCGCCGAGGTGACCGTAGCCTACGGCGACCGGGAGGACATTCTCAACAAGATCATCCTGCCCAACGCCAGATCCATCTCCCGCATTCAGGGCTCCAAGCTCCAGGCCCGCGAGTTCATCAGCGGCAAGACCCGCACCGCCTTCCAGGAGAGCCTCTACTCCGACCTGCGCCGCAAGTGTTGGGTGCAGGGCATCGACATCAAGGCTGCCCTCGTTCGCGACATTCAGCCGCCGGCGGAAATCGCCACCCTGATCAGTCAGCGCGAGCAGGCGGACCAGGAGATCGAGCGTTACACCAATCAGATGGAAGAAGCCCGAGCCCAGGCGGAACTGGTCACCCAGGAGGAGTTGCAGGAACAGAACAAAGCCGTGGGCGACGCCCGCCGCGAGGTGGTGACCGTCACCAAGCAGGCCGAGGAACGCAAGGTCATCTCCGTGACCCACGCCCAGCGAGAACTGGAGGTCGCCAAGCTCCGGCTCGAGGCCGCCACCAAGGAGGCTGCGGCCCTGCTGGCCCGCGGCGAGGCGGAGGCCAACGTCATCCTCCTCGAATACAAAGCCAGGGCAGAACCGCTCGCCCAGGCGGTCGCCGCCTTCGGTGACGGCACGACCTACGCCAATCGGTTCTTCCTCGAGAAGCTGGCGCCCTCGATTCGGTCGATCCAATCGAACACCGAGGGTTCGCTCGCGGACATCTTCAAGCAGTTTCAGACCAGCCCGACCGCGGCGAAAGGAGGTGCCCAATGAAGCGTACGATCATGTTGGCAATCTCGGTCGTTCTTCTACTCACCGCGGGCATCCTGGCGACGGTCTGGTTCACCTTCCGCATCTACGTGCCGGAGAACAAGTGTGCCGTGCTGACCCGCGTCCTGGGCGAATCTCTGCCCGAGGGCGAGACGATCGCCCGTGATCCGGGGCAGAAGGGCATCCAGGAACAGGTCCTCGGTCCGGGACGCTACTTCTACAACCCCATCGTCTGGGAGCACGAGCTTCAGGATCTGGTCGAGATTCCCGCTGGCGATCCGGGCACCTGGGAGTGGATTCACTCGCTGGACGAGCGCCAGCGCGACGAACTCCGCGCCGGGACCTTCAAGTTCGACGGCAGGTTCCCCCAGATCGGCGTGGTCGAGCGCTTGCTCGGCACCGATTCGCCGGACGAACAGACCGTGGTCGAGCGCGACTCGGGGTACAAGGGCGTGCTCCGCGAGGTGCTCACCCCGGGTACCTACCGCATCAACCCGCGGATCTACCGCATCAAGCTTCATCCCGCCGTGGTCATTCCCGCCGGATTCGTTGGCGTGGTGACTAACCAGGTCGGAACTGAACCCACCGGCATGCCTGGAGCAGCCCTGCCCGACTTACGCGGCTCCGAGACCGAGAGCGGCGTTGATGATGAGCTGGTCAGCATGGTGCGCCCGCTGGCCAAGCCCGACGAGAAGGGCATCCTGGCCAACGTGCTTCAGCCGGGCGTCTACTTCATCAACCCGTGGCTGCAGAGGGTCACCCCGATCGAGATCGGCTTCAACGAGTATTCGCAGGTCAGGATCAGCGAGGAGTCCAACCAGCGGATCGCCTTTCCCTCCGACACCGGCTACACCATCAAGGTGGGCGTGACCGTCGTCTGGGGCATCGACCCGAAGCACGCTGCCGAGATCATCAACACCTACGGCAACGTCGATCGCGTGCTGGACAAGGTCATTGGGCCGCAGCTTCGCTCGATCTGCCGGAACATCGGCTCGAACTACGCCGCCCGGGACTTCATCAAGGGCAAGAAGCGCGAGATTTTCCAGCGAGCGCTAACCGAGGAGCTCCAGCGCGTCTGCGGAGCCAAGAACATCGAGGTGTTGCTGGCCTTGGTCCGCGAGATCGAGGTCCACGCCCCCGCGGGCGGCGGTGAGGGCGGCGAGGTCACCGAGGATCTCAAACGCACCATCCAGCAGAGCTTCATCGCTAACGAAAGCCGCTTAACCAAGCAAAAGCAGCGCGAGGCGGAGAGCAAGAAGGCCGAGCTGGAGATCGTCCGCAAGCAGGTCGAGATCGCCCGCGAGACCATCACCGCCGAGACCCGGGTCATTGTCGCCGACATCGGCGCCGGGGCGGAGAAGCAAGCCGCCGAAATCGACGCCCAGGCGGATCTGGAGGTGGCTGGGATTCAGGAGGAAGTCGCCAAACTCGACGGCCGGCGGATCGAGATCCTGGGCGCCGCCCGCACCGACGTGGACAAGATGAAGAACCAGGCGGAGGCGCAGGGCTACAAGCTGCTGGTCGACGCCTTCGGCAGCCCCCAGGCTTACAACCTCTACACCTTCGCCGAGAACTTCCAGCCGGAGTCCATCCGCCTCTTCTACGCCGGCGAGGGCACCTTCTGGACCGACCTCACCCGCTTCGAAGAAGCAGGAGCAGCCAAGCTACTCCAACCGAAAGGAACCCCAGACTAGCAGGGGATCGACCAAACCGAGCCGCGACCGTAAGGGAGCGGACATCTAGCAGGGCAAGCCCTGCCTACCCAAGAGTAGCCCCACCCCTCGTGGGTAGCGAGAAGTTTATCAGAGGCCCAAGCGCCAGCGCGGGCTCAGCGCGGGTGCCCATCCTTTGTTCAGCAAAGGGTGGGGGCGGACACCAGGTCCAGGACGACTGTACCGATCAACGAGCCGCGGACTTCAGTCCGCGCGGCCGCTCGAACGCGAGCACCAAGCTGATCGGCGGGTGGCATGGGTAAGCTCTGCTTACCCGTGCAGCGTGCCGATGACGCACGGGCAAACAAGTTTACCCATGCCACCCGCCGCGCAACCATGACAGGGCCAGAACAACGCGCAGCTTCTACCCGTAATGCGTATCACGCGTCCTCTGGCTGAACGCTGATAGCTGACAGCTCCTCGGCCCGCGTGGCCGAGCTACGCCAACGCGCTCACCTGCCGCCTCCGCCCGCACGAGCCCCCGGAGCAGCCTCCGCCGGCATGAGCCCCCGAAGCAGCCTCCGCCGGCATGAGCCCCCGAAGGGGGCGCCGGAATAAAGCCCAGGGTGAGCGAAGCGAGCCCTGGGTTGCCGAGCCTCCCTGGCCAGAGCCCCGGAACGGGGCGAAGGAAAGACGCCAATGCAGGACGCTCGATTCCGTCGTCGGTGTGGCATATCTCCCACCGTCGCGTGCCATGCTCATCCCCAAGGGTGAGCATGAGCTTCCGCGGCGTCCGGCGACCCACCGTTCCCTGCGGGGGCCCCATCGCTTCAGCGGTGGTGCACCGCAACCCCTCAGCCGCGGAGCGGCGAAACTAAGGTAGCCAGGGGCGCAAGCCCCTGGTACCCGGCATCCCTTCAAACCTCGAGCCCTGAAAGGGCGACACTAGCTCAACGAATCACGCCGGGTGCCATGCTCATCCCCAAGGGTGAGCATGAGTGTCCACGAATAGCCGCGCCCTCCGCCTCTGTGGTATACTCCTATCGGGTCCCGTCGATCGCACGGACTCCTCGGGCGCGTCTACGCGGAGAGCCTGTCTATGGATTCAACCACCATCATCGTCGTCATGGCCATCCTTGCCGCGGCGCTTATCGCCGTGGTGGGTCGTATAGCGGCTACGATATCAACAGCCTCGCGTCCTCCAGCCGGTACGGCAGCTACCCGGGCCAAGAGGCCGGCGGTCAAGGGTTCCGCGTCGCCTGCGAAGTCCCTGAACCGTGCAGTTTAGTGTTGCTCTCGCTTGGCGGCCTGCTCGCAACCAGACGCCGACGGTAGCAGCGCGAAACCGAAGCCGATCGACGGGTCGCTCCTCCGCCGGGGCGGCCTGCTTCGTGTGCATCTCTCCGGTGTACGGGAAAATCCCGAGCGTGTGGCCCTGATGCGCCATGCGAGTAGCTTGAGTTGCGGGCGGTGATTCGCTATGCTGACTGAATAGATCGCGGGGCTGCGCGGGAGGCAACCCCGTCGGACAGGTTGTGACCACGGCTGAGAGAGACGCTTACGGGCGGGCTCTCTTTTTTCATTCCCAAGAGGAGGACACAAGATGTGCAAGGGCATGATGATCTCAACAGTGGCGGCAGTGGTCTTGGCCTGCGTCTCGGGCGTGCAAGCGGATGTGTTCGGCACGGGCGGCAATCAGTTCACCCTCGACTTCGTACCGATCTCGGGCGATGCGGGCGACCTTGGCAGTTGGCCAGCCGGTACCGACTACACGTTCACGGGCGTCAATCGCAGCGACTACCGCATGGGCACCTTCGAGCTCACGGATGACCAGTGGGACAAGCTCAAGGCCGCCTACGGTACGGCGACGGGCGACTCATCGAGTGCG
>JAAEQG010000551.1 GCA_024231775.1 bacterium | reverse complement strand
GGTATGGCTGGCCCCTTCACGAGCGATCCTGGGTCAACCCCAGTCCCAACGCTTCCAGTCTCAATATGGCGCGCTGCTTTCCTGGGACGGTTCTGTTCGAAGGGACCACCCTGTCGGAGGGGCGAGGCACCACGACGCCCCTTGAGGTAGTCGGTGCCTGTGACATCGATTTCGACATCATCCTGCACCGTCTGCATTCCCTGGCCCCGCGGTGGTTGGTCGGTTGCTCATTGAGGCGCTGCTGCTTCGAGCCGACGTTCGACAAGCATGTGGGGCAAACCTGTTCGGGGCTCCAGATCCATACGGACAACGACGTCTATCGGCACGAGCAGTTCCGTCCCCATCGACTGGCCGCTCTGACGCTCAAGGCTATTCGACTGGAGTACCGCGACTATCCGTTGTGGCGCCGCTTCCCCTTCGAATACGAGACCGAGCGACTCCCGTTCGACCTCCTGAGCGGCTCGACCTTCCTACGCGAGTGGGTGGACGATCCGGCCGCCAAACCGGGCGACTTGGATAATCGCCTGACCCAGGACGAGCAGCAATGGCGCGACACCAGGGCGCCCTTTCTGCTCTATTGACGAATCGCGGCGTGCGTCATCTGCAGGGGGCGCCACTGAGATCCGGGGCGTAATCGATGACTACCT
>JAAEQG010000550.1 GCA_024231775.1 bacterium | reverse complement strand
GTCTGCGCCGCACGCATCGCATAGTGCTGGGAGTCCCCGAAGAGCGCACCAAGCTCACGCTCCAGTTCGGCGACCGTACCCGCATGAGGCCAGTGCTGCGTGCCCCACCAGTTGTGGCCGTGCCAGATCATGGACTGATCCAGCAGGTAGACAGGCTTGCCACCGAGGGAGACCTCGAACATCGCAGACGTTTTCACGTTCGGGACCACGATCACGTCTGACCATGCCACCAGGTCCGTCAATGATCGCTCTCCGCACACCAGCACCTTTTGCCCCGGCGGCAGGGATTGATTCACCCATTCATACAGCGCCGGATGATCGTAGCGCGGATGGCACCTGATCACGAACTCCCAGTCGGCACGCCGACCGGCCAACCCGGCCAACTGCTCGATACAGCCTACGGCGATCTTCCAGTCCGTCTCCGGCAGATAGGCGTCCACCGCCGTCGTGGAAACCGCGCTGGTCACCAGCAGGATGTGCTTGCGCGA
Source organism: bacterium (assembly GCA_024231775.1). Lineage (GTDB taxonomy): Bacteria > Planctomycetota > Phycisphaerae > UBA1845 > UBA1845 > JAAEQG01. The sequence continues at coordinate 2,910 of JAAEQG010000550.1, read as the reverse complement.
GCCGTTCAGTGGTGCCCCTCCGGCTTGCCCCGCAGCGCGCGTCGCGTTCACCGCGGGATCACCCACTACGCAGATGCGCTCCGGCTCCAACCCCGAACGAACCAACCGCCGCCGATGCTCCGCACTGACCGCCCCAATGTGCACCGGCGGTAGAAGCTGATAGAACATCGGCGCACCGAGCATCATCAGCCCGTGCGGCAGCACCAGACACGGAATATCCATGTCGTGGGCCACCGGAATGATCGGCGACATCGGGTCAGTGACCAGCACGCGCGGCCGGTGGGCGTTGAAGAACTCTCGCCATGCACGTACCTGCCACGCCATGCGGCGCAGATACCGACCGAAGATGAAATCGAAGTGGATGTCCATGTGGCGGTTGGCGAAGATCGCGCGGACCTCTGGCGGGGCCTTTGCACGGGCATCGTCAAACTTGGAGCGCGCCTGGCGCATCCACTCGCGCTCAGTTGGCTCAGAGGTATCCGCGGTGACCTGACTCTCATGCCATACGGGATGGCCTTGCTGACGAGCCCTCTCCACGTCCACGCCCCGACCGGTCTTGTAGATTTGCACTGCCTGGAGGCCGTCGCGCTCGTGCAGTTCCGCGATCACCGGAAGTTGCCGCAGCAGATCCACGCGGCTGCCGTGGAACAGCGCGTAACCCTCCCCGCGCAGAACGGTGGACGGATCGACCGGCGGAAGGCGTAGCCGGCTGGCTGGCGCAACACGATCCGTGAAGTTGCTCTGGCCGGGCACGTCGGTCCGGCGGATCAGACGCACCGGAATACCGGCCTGCTCCGCCATCCCGCGGAGCATCGCGAACAGCAGCGGCATCTTCACGCAGCCCGGCGGCTGATCCAGCCCATGTCCGACCGGTTCCTCAAAAGTAACCACCTCCTGCGGCTGCAGGGTCGCCAACGCCCGCTGAATAGCGAACAGGGGCCAAGTCAGACGAGAGAAGCAGCAGGCGTGGCGGTACTGGGCCATTCGCAGACAATCGATGCCCTCGAACTCGGCCCGGGCGTGAGCGCGCCAAAACGCCCACACCTCCGCTTCGAGACGTCTGAGCTCGGCCCCGTCGCCCTCCTCGACGAGGTCCCAGGGCGTCAGGTGCGCGATGCCGCAGTCGCGCAAGCGCAAGTGCGGCTCAACCTCGAACACCAGCAGCGCACCGGTCAGCGCCTCCGGGCAGCAAGCCTTTACACAATCCAGGTCGTCATTGTCCAGAAGGACCGTCAGCCGCTTGATGGACACGTCAGTCACTCTGTAGGGTGCATCTTGATGCACCATTTCGCCTTGACGTACCTATTCGCCTGCGTTCTGGTGCATCAGGATGCACCCTACGTCCTCACTGCGTCCAGCCGTGGGCGGCTCGTCCAACTCGCAGGTGTCCAACCTGGAAAGGACCACGTCGCCGCGCAGCGCCTCCTCGGCCAGAGCGCCGCGTTGGGGCCACGGCCTGTCCGGCTGCTGCTCAGCCGCCAACAACCCCACCCGGAACGCCCGGCGCTTGAGCGGCAGGTGCAGACCGTACAGCACGTCCAGAACACCCCCCGCATCCTCGCAGCCTGCCAAGTCATGCCATGGGCGCGCAGCCCAGAAGCTCAGCAGCCTCAGACAGCGCTGCTGGTCCCGGACGTCAAGGTCCAGCCCCCGCCGGGCATGATCGAGCACGTCGGCAAAGGACTGACTGAACACGGCGCGAAAACACTCCGGATTGACCGCACACAATTGACCCGCCATCGCCCCCAGGATCGACTCGCGCTCGAAGTATCCTCGCAGGTCGTAGCGGTGACGGTGGGGTGCCCGGGCCACAGGATGGTAGAACACCCGCGGTTGGTCACCAATCATGCGATAGGCCATCTCCACGTCATCGTACCAGCACGGGCGGAGGACCTCCTCGAAAGGCGCGGTTGGCCGGTCGAGCCCATCCCGCCGGACCGAGAGGTTCAGGTTCCAGGCATGGCGAAAGTCGTACGATTCCCCCGCCCGGAGCTCGGCATAGAAAAAGATCATCCGCGTGCGCGCGATCATCTCGTCGAAAACGGTCTGATCGTCCCACTTGTGCCACGGCGATGAGCCGAGCACCATCGCGTGGCCCGCTGCCTGAGCAGCAGCATGCGCCCGGACAAACCCGGGCACCGGCTCTACATCATCGTTGAGTAGAAGGTATATCCGGCCTCTAGCGTGGGCCGCGGCGGCGTTCTTGGCTGCGGAGATGCCCACCTGGGGAAGCGGAAGATACTCCAGAGGGAACGGATAGTCGCCTGGCAAGGCCGCACGCTCTTGCTCCGTGCAGCCGTCCAGTCCGACGAGAACCTCGAACGACTCTCCGGGCCCAATGTCCTGGCGAGACAGACAATCGAGCAGCCGCGTCAGGTGCTCCACGCGCCCCCGCGAGGGAACGATGATGCTGATTAGCGGATCGGCCACAGACCATCTCCATCGGTTGCGAAACGGCGCGAAGCAGGTGCGTCCGCCGGGGAAGCACGGGCACCCGCACCGCCCGCACTGGGGCGATTCAATCAGGTTGTATCGGCGGTATCAGCCGAATTACGCCACCCCAACCACCTCCGCTCGGGCAGAAGCTACGCAGAAGCGCTCGCTCCCGCTCCTGCCAGCGTCGCTTGGGTCCATGACAGTTTAGGCGGGCTGATTCGGCCCACCGCGCGTCCATGTTGCCAACGCCTCGAGAAGCCCCAACGGGGCGTCATAGATCAGCCCAGGGCAACGCCCTGGGGCCTCGTGACCGAGACAAACACAAGCCCTGAAAGGGCGGCATAGCCTTGGTTCGCCCTTTCAGGGCTTGCGTTGCTTCGGGCAAATCCCAGCCCAGGGCGTTGCCCTGGGCTATCACAGTGTGCCCTTTCAGGGCGAAGAGGGCCATCGGTGTGCGGAAACAATCGATCGGCG
>JAAEQG010000549.1 GCA_024231775.1 bacterium | reverse complement strand
GTTTCCATGCCGATAATAACTACAGCATGGGACAATAAAAGTCCAGTTAATAATTATGGGTAAAGGGCAGTCCTAGGCAGGCTTCTCGAACACGAGGTACTGCGCAATCGAGCCGAACCGGAGCCGGTCGAAATCCCGGAAGGCCTCGCCGCCCTCGTTATACTTGGTGAGAAGCTTGGAGAGGTGTCTGGGCAGCAGCCGGAGCCGCGTCCCCATGTTGACTGTGTGCTTCGCGATGGCGAAGTATTTATTGAGATACTCAATCATCGGCACCATGAGGCCGTCGACGCTGGGATTCTCGTTCTTGACCACCTTCAGGCCCGAGCTGTCGCAGGCTTGCTGGTAGTCTTCCCAGCGGAGCGCGCGGAGCAGCCCGACCAGGGGCTTTGTCTCGCTCATGATCCGCCTGTGCTCGGAATCGGTGGGATCGTACGCGTCGTACATACAGATGTCGAGCAGCGACAGGCGCCCGCCCGGCCGGAGGATCCGATGGATTTCCTGGAAGAGGCGGCCGAGATTGGTACAGTAGCAGATCGCCCCGATCTCGTAGACCCCCGCGATGCTCCCATCCTCCAGCGGGTACGGCACGTCGTTCAGGTCGCGCACGTGGAAGCGGCACGCGCCATTGACACGGCGTTTTCGGGCGAAGTCGTTCGCACTCGCGACCTGCGTCTCGTCCACGTTGTAGCCGACCAGCGCGGCTCCGGTCATAGAGTGGACGTTGTTGGCCACGCGCCCGCGCCCGCACCCCAGCTCGAGCAGCGTGTCGCCGGGACCCGCGCGGAGATCTTCCGCCATCATGCGCTCGTAGAGGAGCTGGTTGTAGTGGACGCTCTTACCCGCCTCCATTTGCGGTGGGATGTACATCTTTTCGATCTGACCGATCGAGCACAAGAGGTTCAGCACCGAGTACCAGTCCCCCACCTTCCGTGAGGTCTCCTCGAAGTCCTCGGGGTTGTCCGCCAGCCGCTCCTCCCACTCCAACGAGAAGACATCGTAGGAGTCGAAGAACCGCTTCTGCCGCTCCTCGGAAAGGAAGAACAGCCGCGCCACCTCCCGCGGAACGAAACGCACATCGACGCCAAGGCCCACCACATAGTCGAAAAACGTCTCCCACGAGTCCACCGCGCCCTGCTCCGCCGCGCGGCCGAGAACGAGATCGTAAAAGGAATCGACCAGC
>JAAEQG010000548.1 GCA_024231775.1 bacterium | reverse complement strand
TCGTACACCAGCCGATTGATCACGGTCGTGTTCCAGTCATCATCGAACCAATAGAACGCCTCCTCAATGATCGGCGACCCCGTGCAGAAGCCGGCTCGCTTCTCGTACCCGTGCCCGTACAGCCGGTTGCCGTTGTGGAAGTACTCGGTGCAAATCATCGTTCCCGGGTCACCAACGGTTAGCTCGTCCCGTGTGCGGTTGCCGTTGTCGTCGTAGGTATAGGCCACCTCATACGCCGATGTACCCAGGCGAGACTCATGCGTCAACCGAGAAACGCATCGTCCGGGAGGGGAGTAGCACACTCAGGACAACGCGCGGCACGGAAGACGGCCTGGACGAAAGCGTGCGGGGCCGACACCCGAGCAAGGTGGATTGTGCACGACTCCGCGACCTCATCTGGCCCCTCGCTGATTGTAAGGGTTCGGCGCCCGTAATGGCAGACGATCCTAGCCTCCGACAACGGGATGGAGCGTACACAGACCACGTGTGTCCGCATGAAGCGTCGCTTGATCACGTCGAGACGTCCTGGAGCCACGCGATAGTAATGGGCCAGTCCTAACGCGATAGCCCACGTCCCCCAGAACGCAACGGCAAACCCGAGCATGGCATAGAGCAATCCTAGGTCAAGCCATCGCACAACGAAGAAGCCAACGAAGTAGACCACCACGGGAACATACTCGAATCGCTCTGGCAAACGCCCACGTGCCGGTTCGAACACAATCGGTTCAAACGGATACCGCAGGTCATGGTCAGTGTCCATCAACTCAAGAGCCGTTCCGTAGCACACCAGACGGGCTGTGTCAGCGTCGACCGCCGGTGGAAACTGCTCCTGCGGTTTGAGTGAGCCGCGTGAGCTCCTGAGGCGGAGGTAAGCCCTTGCTGCCGCTGGCGCAAGGAACCGCGCCAGAAGAACACCACATACGAACACAACGAACACGGAGAGGCCGAGATGGCGGTACGTGACAAGAAGCAGGAGCGTCAGCAAGAGTAGAGCGTGAGGCCATAGCTCAAGCCATGATGGGAGATCGACCGGAAAGTGCCGGTGGCGGATCTCTACTTTCGCCAATTCCATTGCCATGGCGCCTCACACATCCGTCCTGCAGAACTCCTCATGGCGGCTACCCGACGGCGCATCCAGTGCCGAATGGTCGCCCTCCGGTGCTGAGTTGCGTCATCGGGACATACGAAGACAGCGCGCCAGCGACTATAGCACAAGCTCCCAAACTGCGTACTTTGCGCCAAGTGAGCGAGCACTCCCACCCAAAGTCCTTGGCGGGTGCGAGCTGCCCTATACGGTTGCGCAGTCGGAGCAGGAACCAGAACTCGACTTCCCGTCAAGGCTGTCCAACTTGCCTGGTGTCCAGTTCTTCGGCGCAAAGGGGGCCCGGGGGCCTCCTGGCAGACTCTCGATCCCACGCTTCAAGCCGTCCCAGGCGTCATCGAAGCAGCGTTGCGCGCCGCGAATGCCCCCATAGATGGGCCTGTTCATGGCGTCAACAGCGTCCCGAATGCCCTTCTGGGCCCGCCTGAAGTCACCACTTTCGTATCCGCCGGCAACTCCACCTAGCACAGCAGCAGCGCCAACTGGCCCCATCGCCGCAGCCGTAATGGCTGCGAGAAAAGCCGCACAGGCGCCGCTGACAATTGCCTTCTCCCCATCGAATAGCCCCGATGGATCTGCACGGCCCGCCGGATTACTGTGTACATACGCAAACACGTTGAGGCCTCCGGCGATCCCGATCGGATCACGTTGAAGGAAACGGCCGAGGGAGGGCGAGTAGTACCGAGCGCCGACGTGGAGGAAGTTGGGGACAGACGCACCGTCACCCCATAGCTTCGCGCCGCCTTCGTAGCCCCACGTGCCGGCGAAGCCGTAGCGCGTAGCCTCTATCGTTGGAGGAGTCACCACCTCGCCGAACGCGGTGTACAAACGCGCGCTCCCAGAGACCAACGCGCCGGCGCCATCCGTCAGCGCTCGCGTCGTGCCGAGGTGGTTGACGTGGAAGAACGTGCTGGCTGCGGTCTGCGCGTCGGTTTGCCAGTGGCCTGCGAGGTAGGAGGTCAACTCGGTGACGGCCCCGACCTCGCCCACCTCGTAGTCCGCGTACACATCGTCGCCGAGATAGTCCGACCAGACCTCGCTCACCGCGTCAAACGTCACCGGCTCAAGCTCGCGCACCAAGTACCGTTGGCGACCGCCGTCGTACCGGAACTCACGGGCAAACGTCCGCTCGGCGGGCTGTTCAGTGTGGCTCGCCAGGCGGACCACCAGGGCTCGGCGCAGTTCGGTCTCGTCCGCATCGGCGAAGCCGTTGCTGTCCGCGTGATCGCCGCGGTTGAAGACGAACTGCATCCGCTGTTCCTCACCGTCCTCGACGCAGTCGGGAGCCC
>JAAEQG010000547.1 GCA_024231775.1 bacterium | reverse complement strand
CGTCCGCAATCTGGCGCGGAGGCGGCGAGAGCAGTCGGCCGACTCCGGAGATTTTGAGCGTGCCCAAGATCGCGAGCAGGGCCCGGAGGAGCGCTTCGACGATATCTGGAAGGAAGAACACCTCAAGCATTGCCTGCGACTGGTTCGTGCCGAGGTCGAGCCAACGACATTTCAGGTGTTCCACCGCTACGTATTGGAGGAATGCTCCGTGGAAGACGTGTGCGCGGAACTCGGTGTGACGCCCAACCAAGTCTACAAGGCCAAGTGGCGGCTTACCCAGAGAGTCAGTGAGAAGATGGAGGAACTCTTGGAGGGAAGCGAATAGCCGCAGAACCCAGCCTCTGGGCTCCCGTGGCGAAACGGGCACCACTCTTGCCGCGTCGGCGGCCATTACCGAGTGATTGCACACAGGATGGCAGATTCGCCCACCGGTTGGGTACTAACAGTGACGCGGGCTGCGGAGGTGCCTCCGCCGGCGGTGAGCTATCGGCGCACAGAGTTGAACCGAGGATGCGTTGCAGCGCAGCGAACTTATGACCGCTTGTCTGAGTGATTCCGAACTGCATCGCTACCACGCCCGGGAGCTGGAGTCAGCCGACGGGGCTCGTGTCCAGGAGCACTTGGCGGCGTGCGAAGACTGCGCCCGGCGAAGTGCGGAGTTAGCTGCCGGGCATGATGCCCTCGTGGGGCAGATCAAGGCCGCCGCCGGCTCCGAGACGATCGGGTTGCCGCCGCGCGATGCGTCCGGAGACAAGCCACCCTCCAGTGGTGGCGCGGTAGATCCGCCGGACCATCAGCGTCTTGGGCACATCGAGGGCTACGAGATCATCCGTGAAATCCATCGCGGAGGCCAAGGTGTCGTCCATGAGGCAATCCAGCGTTCGACGAAACGCACGGTGGCGATAAAGACGTTGCTGGATGGGCCGTTCGCGGATGACTCGTCTATCGCCCGGCTGCGGCGCGAAGTTGAACTAATCGCGGCGTTGAAGCATCCGAACATCGTGGTTGTCCACGACAGCGGGGTGGCGCATCGCAGCCACTTCTTTGTGATGGACTACGTTTCAGGCGTTCCGCTGGATGATTACGTGCGCGCGGCGAAGCACTCGCTGCGCGAGATCGTAGAGCTGTTTCACAAGGTCTGTGATGCCGTCGCGTTCGCCCACCGCCATGGAGTCATCCACCGAGACCTCAAGCCGTCGAACATTCTCGTGGACGAGGACGGCACGCCGTACGTGCTCGACTTCGGCATGGCCAAGGCCGTCGGCGAGCAAGGTCAGCATACGCAGTTATCCCGGACGGGCTGGTTGATGGGGACACTACGGTACATGTCGCCGGAGCAAACGCTGGGTGATCCGGCTGCCATCGATGTGCGGAGCGATGTCTACTCACTGGGGGTGATCCTGTACGAGCTGCTGACCGGTCTGGCTCCGTACGATACCTGCACCGACGACATGATGGAGGCGGTAAAGAACATCCGCGTGGCCATACCCACGCAGCCGTCGAAACACAACCGCAGGATCGGGACCGAGGTGGAGGCAATCATCCTCCAGGCCATCCACAAGGCCCCTGAGCGGCGTTATCAGTCAGCCGCTGAACTGGTCCGGGATCTGTCCGCCTGGTCCGAAGGGCGGCCGGTGGCGGCCAAGTCGAGCAGTTCGCTCTACGTGGTTCGCAAGCTGGCCGCCAAGCACGCCTTCGCCACGGCGGTAGTCGGCAGCTTGCTGGTGACCGTCCTCAGCTTCTCCGCGATTAGTTACGACTTCTACCGAGGTGCGCGCCAGGCGGCGAAAGACCTGGCCACCGTCAACAGAGCGGTCACCAAACGGAACCAAACGCTGACTCGGACCGCCGAACAGGCCAAGGTGTTCATGTGGCAACAGGCGTTGGGATGGTTCCTGCTGGAGTGGCATGCGGGCCGGGTGGATCGGGCACAGGCCATCCAGGCTCAGACCGCCAAGAGCTCACCGGAGTACGGTGAGGCCATGGCCTTCTTGCTCAATGACACGTATTCGCTCGAAACGCTCCGCGATCGCCTGCCGCAGGGTGCCGCCGCGCTGCTGCACTTCGCTACGGCTGAACGAGCGCTCAAGGGCGGGCAACTCGATGAAGCCGTCCGCGAGTACGAATTGGTCATAGGTATCACGGCGCGCTCGCCTGCCGGCCCGCAAGCAGGTGGGTGGCTGAGGGTTTCGGCGCGGGCGCGTTTGGATCAACTCGGGCATGCCGATCCGACGACGCAAGCGCCGCCGGCATCGGCATCGAACGGTGGCAGCTGATGATGAATGGCACCCAGACACAACATGCCGTGACGCCTTCCGCACCCGGCACTCAGTTGTGCCGCGGCGGTTTCACGCTGGTGGAACTGCTGGTCGTCGTCTCGATCATCGCGCTATTGATGGCCATTTTGTTACCGAGCCTGCGCTCGGCCCGGCGGCAGGCGCGGCTCGTTCTATGCCAGAGTCGATTGGGTGAGATCGGCAAGGCGTGGCACATGTACCTTGAGGACCATGATGGGCATTATCTCCAAGGCGTGAACGTGCAGATTAACTACGGAGGTAAGCAGGGAACCAGCTCGGCATACCGCAAGCCCAAGCCGCTGAACAAGTACGTCGGCCTTCCCGGCATTGTCTACGACGAAGCCGAGCTCTTCCGCTGCCCGTCAGACCGCGGGTGCAGCTTCATCCAGCCGACTTGCTTTGACGAGTTCGGTTCGAGTTACCTGATGAACCATCTGCTGGTTGGCCAGGATGAGATCTACGCTCGGGAGGATGACCCCTGCAAGGCAGTGAAGGACAAAGTGAACGATCGTCTGGAGAACCTCACGCACCCGCGCGGGTTCGCCAACGATTCCAAGGTCCTGCTGGTGGCCGACTACGGGTGGAAGAACGCGTGGTGGTATAGGTTCCCCCCCCGGGCGCACATCGACTGGCACCACCAACCCGCTCACTACAACGCGGCGTTCTTGGATGGGCATGTGGAGTTCCTCCGCATCCGCAAGGGCATTAACACGGACACGGCGTACACGGTGTTCCCGTTCCAGGATCTGAGCAGCGAGGCCTGTGGTTGCCAGGTGCAGGTGGGGCCATGAGATCCGGCCCGGTTGCCTTAGGGACAGATGAAACCGCGTTGATGCGCGGCCCAACGGAGGTTGAAACATGAAATGGCGAAGTGAAACAACATCGCGTCTCATGGCCGGTGTTCTGGGGCTGGTATTCTTGGGAGCCAGTGCTGCATCGGCCGACGTGCTGTACGTGGACGACGACGCCTCCACCAACGGCGACGGGCAGAGTTGGACAACGGCGTTCAAGTACCTTCAGGATGCTCTCGCCGAGGCCAGCACGAACGGCGTGGCGACGGAGATCCGCGTTGCCGCGGGCATATACACACCCGACCGCGACGAATCCGGAAACATGACATCCGCCGATCGGGAGGCCACTTTCCAGCTCATCAGCGATGTAGAAATCTACGGCGGCTATGCCGGGATCGGCGCACCCGACCCCGACCTGCGCGACATGGACAGCAATGCGTCGGTGCTCAGCGGAGACCTGGCCGGGGACGATGGCCCTGATTTCGCCAACAGCTCGGAAAACAGTTACCACGTGGTGACCGGGAGCGACGTGGACACGAACGCTGTCCTCGACGGCTTCACCATCACCGCCGGCCTCGCCAACGGATTCTTCACAAGCATTCAACAGTATGGCGGCGGGATGTATAGCTCCTCCAGCAGCCCGACGCTGACCAATTGCACCTTCAGCGGGAATTTGGCCATTGAGTCCGGCGGCGGGATGTACAGCTCCTCCAGCAGCCCGACGCTGACTAATTGCATCTTCAGCGGAAACTCAACCTACAACCGCTACGGCGGCGGGATGTGCAACCGGGACAGCAACCCGGCGCTGACCAATTGCACCTTCAGCGGGAACTCGGCCCCGTACGGCCACGGCGGCGGGATGTACAACTACTTGGACAGCAGCCCGACGTTGACCAATTGCACCTTCAGCGGGAACTCGGCCGACGGCGACGGCGGCGGGATG
>JAAEQG010000546.1 GCA_024231775.1 bacterium | reverse complement strand
GCATCGCCACCCTCTTTGGTCGTGACGACATCCTGGTCACCATCCACGGCAGCGTGCCGAGGGCGGAGCGTCGGGCCGTCGAGGACCGCTTCCGCAACGATCCCGACGTCTATTTCCTGCTGGCTACCGACGCCGCCGGGGAGGGCATCAATCTCCAACGGGCGCACCTGATGATCAACTATGACCTGCCCTGGAACCCCAACCGCCTGGAGCAGCGTTTTGGCCGCATCCACCGCATCGGCCAGACCGAGGTGTGCCACCTGTGGAACCTGGTCGCCGGGGAGACGCGCGAGGGGCAGGTCTATGCCCGCCTCCTGCGCAAGCTAGAGACCGAGGGCAAGGCGTTAGAGGGCAAGGTCTTTGACGTGCTGGGCGCGCTGTTCGAACAGACCCCGCTCCGCAAGCTGCTCGTCGATGCGATCCGCTACGGCGACCAGCCCGAGATCCGCGCCAGGCTGGAACAGACGGTGGACGACGCCGTGGACCGGGATCGGGTGCGCGAGTTGCTGGAGAGCCGGTCCCTGGTCACCGAAAGTATGGACACCACCCAGATCGTCCGCATCCGCGAGAATATGGAACGCTACGCCGCCCGGCGATTACAGCCCCACTATATCAAGTCGTTCTTTATGCGGGCATTCGACACCCTGGGCGGCTCTACCCGCGAGCGGGAGCCG
>JAAEQG010000545.1 GCA_024231775.1 bacterium | reverse complement strand
TTCGGAGTAGTACAGCCCGCCACCGTCGGTGAGCTTTCCGGCTACGGCGAACACCAGATCGTAGGTGTCCGCGTCCGCCTCCGGGTTGGCGGTCAGGTCAAAGGCGAACTCCGCCGGATCAACCCCCCAGCGGTAGCGGATGACCGGTTTGGTGTAGTAGCCGGTGGACAGCCCCCAGTCCGGCCACGTGCAATCCGCGGCGTGGTCGAGGTACCCGTTCTCTTCGACGCCGGGGAAACGCAGACGCTTGATTTCGAGGGCGTAGGTATCGTCGGCGGACAGGCCGGCGATCTCGGCATGCAGGGCTCTGGTCTTTCCGGCGTACACTTTGAACGTGGGCAGCGGACCCCGGTCGACGGCGCCCGTGCCGCTCTCATCCGGGTTGGTCGTCGCGTCTTCGTCCACGATGAAGACGCGGTCGGTGAGCAACTGATCGTGACAGCTCAGGCAACTCCCGCCCCAGGCCGGCTCAGCCAGCGCCGCCGGAGGAGCGAGCAGGGGGATGAGCAGCATCGTCAGAATCGTAGTACGTTTCATGAGCAGCTTCTCGCAATCACCTCACGCGGTTAGTCGGTCTTGCTCGACACCCACTTCACGGAGAATCAGCTCGATCAACCGCGGGATCAGCCGGCTGATCTCCGGGGAGAGCTCCAGGCTCCAGCGCACCTCCTTCGGCCACACGCCGAAGATCACCACCTCGGGCGGGCAGATTCCAAGCTGTCGGGCAGCGGTGAGGGTCTCCAGTAAACCCAGATCGTGCAGGGACACGCTTCGGGCGGCGGGTACCGCAAGGTCCGCCGGCGTTAACCGCTCAACCGTTCCGGGTTCGCCGTCACCGGCGAGGGCGTCGATGACGATCACTTTGCGCCGATCCGCCAGCGTATCCAGCAGATCGAGGCCCGACGTGGCTCCGTCGAAGACTTCCACGTTTGCGGGCAGGGCGGTGTCTGCCATGGCTTCAACCACGCGCACGCCAACGCCCTCGTCGCCTAGCAGGATGTTCCCCAGACCCAGCACCAGAACCGGGCGGCGCAGCGGCGCGCTCGAACAGTCTTGTGGTTCTTCTGCCGCCATGACGCTCCATTGCTAAACGGTGACCTAACCTCCCGGCTCGGACTCCCCGCCGGTCAGGCGATCCCGGGGCGGATCAACACCCTGGCCCCTCCGCTGCGCTGGCCCGGCCGAACCATGTGTACCGCACACGCCAGGCACGGGTCGAACGAGTGGATCACCCGCAGAACTTCGATCGGTTGATTCACGTCCGCCACGGGCGTGCCCAGCAGCGCCGCCTCGGTAGGGCCGAGCTGATCCGCGTCGTCGCGCGGAGAGGAGTTCCAGTTGGTCGGGGTGATTACCTGATAGCGGCTGATCACCGAGTTATCGATGTCCATCCAATGCCCCAGGGCGCCGCGCGGAGCCTCAGTCAACCCGGAGCTGGTCACCTGCTGCGGCACGCGGCTGTCGGCGTAGACCGGGGCGCCGGGAACCAACTCGTCAAGCCATCCGTCCATGGCGTTGGCGATCAACTGCGTCTCCTGCGCCCGGGCGGCGATCCGATCGAGCACGGAGACGCCGTTGTTGTACTCACCGTTCACCCACATCCGGGCCAGCGGGCCCAGTTCGTGCGGTTGACTTGCGTAGCGAGGCGCTTTCAGCCATGAGTATCCCGTCGGCTTGTCAGCGTCGGGCACGGTCAGGCCCTCGGCGGGATGCTTGTCTCCGCAGGCGTCGGTGTACCAGGCGTACTTGACGTACTCGGCAATCTGGGCGGCATCCATACCCCCGGGAGCACCGGAGGTGTACCGCCCCGCGTTGAACAGCTTGCTGGTTCCGCTCGAGTCCAGATCGAAGGCCCCGAACGCCAGAAGATTGCCGTCACCCCCGCCGGTCTGGTAGTACGTTGGGAAGGCTGCTGCCACCGTGGCTACATCCGCCAGGTATACCGCGTCGATGAAACCGCGCAGCTCGGTCAGCAAGGTTCGGAAGTCATTGACCTTCTCGGCGGTTACCACTTCCGTGCATCCGCCGACCACAAACGAGCCCGTGCAGGGCAGCTTGCCGCCGAAGATCGCCCCCATCTGATGGGCTTTGCGTCGCATCTGCAATGCGGAAAGGTAGTTGGTCACCAGCCCTGCCGCCGTTGTTCCACCGATCATGTCCGGGGAGGCGTAGCGCGGAGACCAGGGCGAGAGATCCAGCAGGCCGGTCGTATCGATGAAATCCAGCACGGACAAGTGGTAGAAGTGCAGCAGGTGCGACTGGATGAAGTTGGCTCCGAGCACCAGGTTACGGAGGATGCGCCCGTTGTCCGGCGGGGTGACTCCGAAGGCGCTGTCCAGCGTCAGGCACGAAGCCATCGCGTGCGAGACCGGGCAGACGCCGCAGATCCGCTGGGTGTACTGGGCGGCGTCACGCGGATCGCGCCCGGCGAGGATAATCTCGAACCCGCGGAACATGGTGCCCGAGCTACGGGCGTCCACCACCTGCTGTTCGCCGCCAACGTCATCGACGGTCACCTCGATTTCGAGATGTCCTTCGATGCGCGTTACCGGGTCAATGGTTATAGTCGTCGCCATAGGTCGCTCTCATTCGGCCCGTCTGCGATTCAAACCGGCTGGGTTACGAAACCCGATCGCCGGCCCCGTCCTTGTCGGGCGTGGGGGAGTACACATAGAACGGAGACATCCCGTCCGGGAAGTCCGGCTGAACACAGCCCAGGCACGGACTCCGCGCTCCCACGCACCAGTTCACGCCGTACTCCCCCGCACCGGGGCTGTTCCACTTGCGGATCGGACAGTCCGAGTACGTCTTCTTCCCCTTGCATCCCAGGTACTCCAAGCATCCTCTGCTGCTCAACCGGGGGGCGGCCATGCTCACTCCACAGTGTTGGTGGCGCTTGAAGCAGTTGTCGTGGATGCGCTTACCGAAGAACTCCAGCGGACGCCGATGGGCGTCCAGCGGAGGAATGTGTCCGCCGGTCAACAGGTACGTGATGGTCCCCACCAGCCAGTCCGGGTGCGTCGGGCAGCCGGGCAGGTTGATTAGTCGAGCATCAGCCCCCAGGATATCGCCAACCCCCTGGGCGTTCGTGGGATTGGGCGCTCCCGCCGTCACCCCGCCGTAAGCCGCACAGCTTCCCAAAGCCAGGATGTACGCCGCGTTGGGAGCGAAGTCGAGCAGGCCGTCGTACATGCTCTTCCCCCCCCAGATGTGGCAGTACTTGCCCCCGGCGCCCGTGGGGATAGCCCCCTCAATGACCAGGATGTATCCGGGGTCGAGGGCCGCCGCCTCGGCGATCGAAACCGCCAGATCGCCCGCCGCCGCCATCAGGTTGTTCTGAAACTCCAGGTCGATCGTGTTCACCAGCAGGTCGTCGGCGGTCGTGTAGTGGATGCTGTTGAGCAGCGAAACGGCGCAGCCGTCGCAACCCGCCCCCTGCAGCCAGATGACGCGCGGAGCACCCTCCGCCCGGAGAACCGACCCGAGCTGGGCCAGCGCGGCGGGGGTGAGATGACCGGCCGCAGCGGCTGCTCCTGCCAGCTTCAGAAAATCACGGCGGCTGATTCTCATCGCCGTCCCTCCATCTGTAGTGCGCCGGCGTGGTCGGACGGGGCGCTGGTCTCCGCGGGCCACGCGCCGGGCAAGGCCCGCAGGGGCCAGGGAGGAATGTCGAAGAACGCTTCGACTTCCGTCAGGAGAGTGCGGGCGTAGACCGCGTTGTGGGAGCCAAAGGAGCGATCCGCTTCGACATACGCATAGTTGAAGGTGGCGAGATCATACTCCGCCAACTCACCAGGCGAGAGCAGCGCCGGATCGATGTACAGCGGATCTCCAGAATCGTAATGGCGGGCGATGTACGCCAGGCGGGTGTTGATCTCCTCATGCGTCGTTGACACCAGCAGAGCCGCAGAAGCCTCCGAGTGACACGGGGCGCACGCCCGCATATTCGCTCCGAAAGTGTGGCCGCTGTCCACCGGTTGCCCTGCACCGCCATACGGTTGCTCATAGACGTGACAGGCTGAACACTCATCGGGGATGCCCGACCAATGCACCGTGTACGGGCCTTCGAGCGGCGCTCCGTCCAACTGATACCCACCTGTTCCGTGCAGCATCTCCGCTTGCGGCTGTGAGGGGTCTTCTCCGGGGACGGCGGCGTCCATTGTGTGGCAATCCGCGCACAACTCGTGCGGTGGCAGACGAAGCTGGCCGACGTTGGCGGGACTGTGCGGAGAGTGGCAGGCCACGCATTCCAAGCCGTAGAAGACCTCGAACAGACCCGGTTTGGCGTCGGGAGGCGCCATGCGGTAGTCCGTTGAGTGGCATTGGAGGCATTCGTCCGCCGCACTTGGATCGAAGAACAGATCATTCAGGGAGTTGGCGTGCTTGGACTCGGACCACTGCTCGAACTGCGGATGGTGGGCATCGCCGCACAGCCCATGACACGATTGATGACATGCCCCACACAGGTTGGAGCTCAGGTCGACGCTCAACCGTTCATTGTCCGGATCGGCGACGTGGTTGCTGCCGGGTCCGTGGCATTGCTCGCATTGCACGCCCGCCAGGTGCGGCGTGGTTTGCATGTCCACGAAACCACCAGCCTGTCCGTAGCCCACCGCGTGGCAGGGGAAGCACAGGGCGTTGTGCTCCTCTCCGTCGTTCACCAACGTATCGAACGCGGTGGCGTGGATGGTGGTGCTCCAGTCGGTGTGGCGATCCTCGTGACAGTCGATGCATTCGCTCACCCCGACGTAGAGCGGCGGGCTGGGTAGCGGACCGGTGAAGTTCAGTGCCAGGGTGGCGAAGTCAGCCAAGTCCGCATCTCCGTCAGCGTCCGTATCCGCGGCGTCGAAGTTCGCTCCGGTACATTCCGGCGGAGCTTCGCCCTCGGGACCGCTCAGGCAGGCATCGAACGCCGCCAGATCGTCCAGGTCAACATCGCAGTCCACGTCGATCCCGCCCAACGGTCGACCGAACGTGTCCACCCCCGCGTCACCGGCCACATCCGGACACGAATCGCACACGTCGCCCACCTGATCGAAGTCGCGATCGGCCTGATCCAGATAGTGTAACCCGGGACAGTTATCGCAGAGTTCACCGATGCGGTCTTCGTCCGTATCGATTTGGTTCGTGTTAGCCATCGCGACACAGTTGTCGCATGCATTGCCCACCCCATCGGCGTCGTTGTCGGCCTGGTTCACGTTGTACTGTTGCGGGCAGTTGTCCGCGCCGTCGAGATGACCGTCGGCGTCCACGTCCCCCGGAAGCGCCACCAGCGGCCAATGGCGCATCGTCGCCTGATACACCTCGGCTGGACCGCTCGCCACCGGAGCCTCCGCCCACGCCACGATCCTGACATCCTCCGGGCTGGACAGGCTTTCGGCGTCAAGGGTCAGATCACGCTCCACCACCTGCTGTCCCCCGGGCGTAAGGGCGACCTCCTGGGCACTGGCAGCCTGTTTGAATCCGTTGCGGTGATAGGGTTTGATTGTGGGCCAATGGTCCAGCACCTGGACGATGTGGACGCGGACCGTTTTGGCGACGCCGGTCGCTTCGAGGCCAACCTGCACGCTAATACGGTACGAACCACCGCCGAGGTCGGCGGCGCTGATCCCAAGGGTGACATCCGTAGCCACCGCGCGGCGCGGCAGCAGATGGTTGGTCCGATAAATGTCGTACTGCTGCTGGCTGTCGTAAACCGCGCCTTCCATGATGTCCGCACCATCGAAGACGGTCGTCGGCGTGTATTGAACGCCGTACGCAGTCCAGCGGGCGTCGCCCCAGGGCGTAGCGTATTCGGCGTCGAACACTTGGTATTGAACGAAAACCAAGGATTCGGCGTAAACGTCCACCAGGTCGTCCAGCGCCGGACCGGCGTATGCGCAAGCCCCGCACCATTTGTCGGAGAACTCTTCGCACAGCACCGTTCGGTCCGCGGAGATCGCGATTCTCGGAACCGCCAGCAGTACGGCGCCTGCAACCACGCCCAGCCGGATCGCGAACCACAGCCGCCTTCGACCATTCCCCTGCCCGGTCATACTGGAATCCTCTATGTGGCCGTTGGAGAGTCCGTGGCACACCACCGGAACGGCTGGAGGGGGTATGATCCGGTGCGAACCACGCGCATGCCTGCTCACTCAGTCCTACCGAAATCGCCCCTCGAAGTCAAGAAAGGAAGCCGCTGCCTTCCCCAAGCCTTCAAGTGCAGCTAACAAACTCAAGGCGTGGTTGACAGAACATGATGCGCTGCGGCCGACACATCCTCCCCCCCCTCGCCTCCTTCGGCGTCCCTTTGGACCTCGCGCTCTCGGTTTCTCTCGTCAACAGCCGCCCGCCCAGTTAGCCAGCCAGAGCAGTTTCATTCCCCGTGCAGCGGATTGGGTGGTCCATGGTTTCACCCGTCGGGAACGCGAATCGCCTTGTAGCGTCACCCCTTGTGGGTGACGAACCCGCGTTTCTCGTCTTGGCCGTGGGCTTTTTGCTTCTTGGCAGCGGACGCCATGGAGGGAACCTGCCCCGAAGGGAAGTCGCCCCGGAGGGGCGCACGGTTTTAGCCAGGGGTGAAGCGCAGCGCAACCCCTGGAAACCGAACCAACCAACACCCGCCCCGGTGGGGGCGGAGGATAGCGAGCACACAAGAACTCCGGGAAGACAAACCGAACGGCTCGCGTACGTAGTGTTCAACGTGTGCCCGTGCCCCTTCAGGGCACCGAGAGG
>JAAEQG010000544.1 GCA_024231775.1 bacterium | reverse complement strand
GGACCCAAATATACTTGCTACAATTACCCGCTGCGGGGGGATGGCTGCCCTCAGGCTGCGGTGGTAAACTGGAGACGGAGGCGGGCGTGGATTCAAGAGAGGTACTCGCGGGGAAACGGGAAAAGATCGTCGCCATAGCGGCCAGGTATGGGGCTCGAAATGTCCGGGTCTTTGGCTCAGTGGCACGGGGCGATGCGGATGACAAGAGCGACGTCGATTTCGTGGTGGATTTTGATGACGGCGCGAGCCTTATGGATCACGCTGGCTTGCTGATGGAATTGCAGGAGCTTCTCGGGCGCAAGGTCGATGTAGCTCCGGAGAAGTATCTTCGCCCCCGGCTGCGCGACCGGGTGCTCGAGGAGGCGGTACCGCTGTGAGGGATGACCGAGCCTATCTCGAGGATATTTTAGAGGCCATCGAACGTGTGCAGCGGTACTCGGGGCGGGGTCGGGGGGCATTCGACGCGGACGAGTTGATTCAGACCTGGGTCGTTCACCACATCCAGATCCTCGGCGAGGCTGTGGGCAAGCTGTCTGATGACTTTAAGCAACGGCACCCAGAGGTCCCGTGGGCCTTGATCAAAGCGATGCGCAACGTGCTTGTTCACTATTATTACGGCATAGATCTCGACAAGGTCTGGGGCGTGGTTGAGCGCGAGCTGCCGACACTGAAACAACAGGCGCAGTTGATTTTGGACGGCGGTCCTTCCTAGCGGACGCCCCGCCCGTTGCCAAGAAATCTCAAGGACAAATCGCGGACGGGGACGACAACGGAGAGCGAACGAGCCGAGAATTGGTTCCGGGTTGGGGTGCGGTTTCCTGGCTGGGCACGCCCCAGACCGTCGATCCTCGCAGGGAATCCAAGCTACCTGGCCGGCCGAGGCGTGACGTAGGACTGGTTAGAAGGAAAGAGGCTCCCGCGACCATCCCCCACGTTTTCGACATACAGTGAAGGTGGGACCCATATTGACCCCTTCGAAGGAATCCCGATCGTTCCGCCCAGGGATTTCCTGGCGGCCACGGCGAGCCACTGAACCTCTGGGTGGCCTACCGGCAGGGGGGCCAGAGGGCAAGGCCACACGCAAGGATGAGGCTC
>JAAEQG010000543.1 GCA_024231775.1 bacterium | reverse complement strand
GGCGGGCTGCCTGCGTACCTGGTCCTTGATGCGCTGGATGTGGCCGCGACCCATGCCCTTGACCTCGCAGCCGAGTTCGAAGTAACGCCGGATCCGATCATCGTCATGAATTCCAAAACAGTCTGGTTGTTCTGCGCAGGGAGTAGGTTGCCGGACGGGCTGACGATCACGCTCGATTCCTCGATTTCACCGACGGCTTCGAGTCAGCCCGCACCGTGTAGAACTGCCGCTTCAGCGGGTCATCTATGGCGATGAGCTCGCGTAGATGGGTCCAGGTCAATTGTGTCCGCAGTGCGTGCACAATCTCCTCGTCCGGAAAGAACTCGGCGAACCGGAGCATGTTGTACAGGTTGCGCCGGTTGAATCCGCGTCCGTACGCGGTGCTCAGTTGAACGGCCACCGTCGAGACGATCTGCTTTCCATACTCGGCCCGTTCTTCACCAAGCAGGTCGGTTCGAATCCGCCGGCCGACCTTCCAGTAAAGGAGCACGAGTTCGCTGTTGACCGCAACTGCCGCGCGCCCACGACTCTGCTCGATGAGCTGCCGGAGGTCGCAGAGCAGGACGGTGCTGGTCTTAGCGAGGGTCATTCCCACCCCCCTGCCAATATCCCGCAGACCGCCGTTGAGGCAGCTGTGCTCAGTGGGGTGGAAATAGGGACTATCCAGACCCTCCCGGCGATGACCTCGGTCTCGAACAAGCAGCCGCTGGTCGCGGCTGGCCAGGCGTCAGAAGTGACTCCACCGCCAGTGGAGTTCAGCGGCTTTGGCAACGGATCGACGACCGGGAGGAGAGTAGGGGAGGCAGAAGAGCAGCGGCCAGGCTTTAACGTCCGCCTACGCCAGCTATCTCGACCAGTCCTCGATCAATAGGTCGGGGACACGTGAAAAATCGCGGTGGTTTCGTGTGACGAGAATGCCACCTGCCGCCATCACGATCGCTGCGATACGCAAGTCCTGCGTTCCGATTCGAATCTTTCGCCGTAGTGCGGCGTAATGGACCGCGGCAGCTTGTCCGAAGTCAAGCAGTTGCGCATTCTTGAAATATTCAATTGTGGCCCGTAATCCCCAATATGCCGTCACCAATTCAGACGCCGCCCAGGTCCTACGGATTACCTTGAAGCGCCCTCGGATTTGCTCCTCAGCGGTCACGATCGTTACGGCGAGATTCTGCCTGGGGATCCCCGACGCTCGTTCCACAACCTGCGGATGGCTGCGCTGGAACAGGCTGGTGTGGTCGGTGTCGAGGCTCACGGGACTTGGTCGTCTGCGTCGATTTCGCGGCGATAGGCTTCGTTCTCTTCCAGAACCCGGTCAAAGAGGGGATCGTCCTTGAACACCCCGCAAACTTCAATATCGGGTTCGGCTGGAGAGCATCAACTTCAACGGGCACGATCTCGACCTCCGACAGCCGGTTGGACAGGTCCTCGCGCACCTTCTTCAAGGCCTCTTCCCGGGTGCTGCCCCTGGCGATACAGCTCGGCCACCCCATCACCGTGGCGGTGAAGCCTGAGTCCTGGTCGTTCCGGACCGCAACGTC
>JAAEQG010000542.1 GCA_024231775.1 bacterium | reverse complement strand
TTGCACGATCCGCGATGTGTCCGAGGGTTCGGCCTGAGTCATCGCCTCGTCGGCTCCGTTGATTGAAATGTCCGCTCGAACTCTCATCATCCCATCAGCCCTCGACGGACTGCTTCAAGTACTCTTTCAACATGCGGAACTGCGCGTGCACGAGGTCCGATTCGCCGTGCGCTCGAGTTCGATTCTTTCATTTGATGTTCGCGTTCTTCCGCTTATAAGTCATTCTTCATTTCCTTGCTTAAACCACCGGGGGCGGGGTTCCTTGACCGGCTGAAAGGTTCCCCCGCCCGCCGGATAATGGATCCCGTAGTTTTTCTGCTTACCCTTCGGGCGTTCGGCATCCCACTCAGGATTTGGCCGCATGCGCTGCGCACCGGTGGTTTGCAGATGCTCCTCCAGCACTCGGGCCAGATGTTCAACACGTTGGGGGTGCTCCGCGGCGCGGTCGTGTTCTTCCTCCGGATCGGCTTGCAGATCAAACAGCTCGTATTTCCCCGTCACAATCCTATGCACCAGCTTCCAGTCGCCCTCGATCACCGCGCACCCCCCAGACAGTTGACCGATCCGTCCATGGCCGAGAAGTAGACCATGCCCCCGGCCGCCGCCATGCCGTCGAAGATCGGTGGCGACTTCAACGTCAGTTCGGACAGGGTCTTGCCGTTGGCGGTGCTGACGATGTGCAGCAGAGCGCCGGACGCGCCCTGCCAGGCATCCAGGGACGCCTTGGCCTGGGCCGGGCTGAAGACGCTTTTAACTACCTTCTTATCCGCGAAGCCCTTCGGCGGCCCCTGGCGGGCCACGTTGCGCGGTCCAGCGAGGATGAGGGCATCGCCCGCCTGAACCATGGCCCGGGCGTGGAAAGGAAGATCCATGGACCAGCGGGTGGCGAAGCGCTTGTCGGGATACTTCAGCCACTTCAGCGGCGGCTGCTTCTCCGGGGGCGTCATGGCCTCGGTGGCGGGCTCCCGGTCGGCCGCGAAGAGCCGGTACTCGACCGGGCTGGTCCACATGAAATAGCCGGGCTTGAGCCCGTAACCAAAGACGGCGTGGCCGTCGAAAGAGAGGATCTTGGCTGCGGGGAAGCGCATGCCCGCCTTCTCTATCGGGCCGCCCCCCTTCTTGCTGTAGACCCAGTGGGTGCGGTGCCACCATGTGGCGTCCAGCATGCCGGTGGGGCGGATCAGGTGCGGCGCTTCGCGTCCGGGTGCTTTCGTCTTTGCCAGGGGGAGGGGGAACTTTGCTGTGCGCATATACAGATTGCTCTCGTCGCAGGAAAGGACGTCGGACCGTTCCTTGAGGCCGCCTTCGCCGACCGGATGGTCGATCAGCTGCGTGTCCAACACCTTGCCGCTCAGGGGATCGAAGCAGCGGAGAAGCATGCCGCCATCGAGGTGCGGTGAACGGCCGGCAACGGCGTAGGCCCGGTCGTCTTGCACCAGGACGCTGCCGTGCACCGGCCAGGGCGATTCAAGGCGCCCGTCCACGACGATGCGCCGCTCGTCCGGGGCGGCGCGCAGTCGCCAGACCAGGCGGCCGTCGGCCAGGGACAGGCAGTAGATCCAGCCGTCCGCCGCGCCGAAGAGGGCCCTGCCGCGGTGCAGTGTCGGGGGGGAGTCCACGCGACCGCCGGCCGTGTAGCTCCACAACCTTCTGCCGCTGTGCGCCTCAAGGGCGTAGACCGTGTGGGCGTTCTTCCGGGCGACCAGGAGCCTGTCCTCCGCCACCACCACGGAGGTGAGGCCGGGCCCCAGTTCCGTCCGCCAGAGTTGCTTCAGGGGGCGGTCGACCGCAACCTGGGTATACCCGCTGCGGGACGGGTCGTGGCGGAGGGTCGGCCACCCGTCGCGAGCTGCGTCCCCGGCCTTCGGTTCAACGCGGAAGGCCGGCCCCTTCTCGATCACGGCGTCGGCGCCTGCCCAGCTTCCTGGCTGGGCCGGAGTGTCCCGCGCGGGGGCCAGGGCCATGAAGGAGTGGAGCATTGCGCCGATATGGCAGCGGCAGGGATTCTGCGGCACGTAGATCAGACCGTTGGCGGGCATGACGCCGTATTGGCATCCGCCGCGCACCCAGTCGTTGAGTTCCGAGCGGTCTCCGGACCACGGAGAGAACTCGACGCCATGGCGTCCGCTGATCAGAAAACGCTTGGTGGCCTTCTCCCGGTGGCAACGGTGATGGTGGGGACGCTTGACATAGACCCGAGACGTGTCGAGTTTTCGGACCACCTTGCCGGTGCGCAGGTCGAGGCCCTCGGTGAAGTCCGGCTCCCCTACTTTAACGCCGTGGCCTCGACGTTCGGTGGTGCCGTACCAGACCGTGCCGTCGACCACGAAGACGTCGACGGGAGAGATCCAGCCCTCCTTGCAGGGGCGGGTCCAGAGCTCACGGCCCGTGGCCATGTCGAGGGCGGTCAGTATGCCGTCACGCGAGCGTTTTTCGGCCCCGGGCGGGCGGGTGGCGCAAAGGACGACGCCGTCGCTCAACACCATGGTGACGGGGCTGCCCGGCAACACCATCGCGTTGAGCGGATGCCCGTGTGTCCACAGCGTCCGGCCGTCGCCCGGATCCAGGCAGACGATCTTCTGTAAGGTCCGGAAGACCACGTGGCTGCCGTCGGTGGCCAGGGAGAGGGGCAATGCGATGTCCTCTCTTCGCCACAGCGGCTGAGCGGACTCCGTGTCGTAGGCAAGGATGCGCTCGGGCTTGTTGTGAGTGGCCACAAAGAGCCGTCCGTCGTGGTGGACGATCTGCGTGGTGCCCTTGCTGTCCTCGTAGACGCGCAGGGTCTCGCCCGTGGCCGCGTCGAGGCAGGAGACCGGCTCGCCCAGGCCAAGAGAGACGTAGACACGGTCGCCCACAGCCACCAGGCCCTGGGGGTGCGAGCCCGGAACCCGGAGGGAGGTGAGTTCACTGGTCATCAGCGGACGCTTCCAGAGCAATAGGCCGTTCATGGCATCACGGGCCACCAGGACCCATTTCGAGGGGAAGTAGATGCTGACGGCCTCGCCTTCGTCCTGCATGGTGAAGATGCGGCCGCCGCTGGACACCATGGCGTTGATACCCGATTCCTTCTTGTGTTCGTGGTGGCGGACGTAGTCGGGCATGGCCTTCCACTTTAGGTGCTGCGGCGAGGCCACGAGCTCGTCCCCCGAGACGGCGTTGTTGTTGCCGTCGTAGAGGTAGTGGGTCCATTCATCCATGGCCGTCGGGCGGGGCTTCGTGTGCCGGGCCCAACCACCGTCCTGTCGTTGCAGTAGGACCCCGCCAGGAACCAGGACGCGGAGGGCCTCCAGCCGGGACTGACGGCTGCCGTCGTCGAGTATAAGCAGGTTGACCAGATCGTCGTCATAGGGGAGCCGTGCTCCGGATCCAGAGTCGACGGACACCAAGCCGGCGAGCTTCCTCTGCTGGACAAAGGCCCGGGCGCTATCCGTTTCGCTTTGCCCGACGTTCAGGCCATGCACCAAGAAGCGCCCCGCGGCAAGGCCGTGGAGCTCCGCGGCCAGCGAGCCGTCGCCGAAAGGCACAAGCACGAGTAGGCCACCCCTGACTCCCGATTGCTTCAGAATGGCTTCGGCCTCGGCCTTGACCGATGCCGTCTGGGCCATCGGAGCTTTCAGTTTAGCCTGCAGCCGCTTGTTGGCGGCAACAACGGCGGCAACAAGCTCAGGGTTGCGTTCAAGGGTGAGGTCAAAGCGCTGCGGGTTCTTCTGGACCATTGGGCGGTCATCTTGGTAGCACCACCAGTAGGAGATTTGCACGCCGGCATCAACCACGCTGTTGAGCGTCTTCTCGACCCACGGCTTGGCGGCTGCTGTGTCCGCGTA
>JAAEQG010000541.1 GCA_024231775.1 bacterium | reverse complement strand
GGGCAGCCGTTTCGGTCCTGACGCCATCATCGCCGCCTCGGAGCACCTCGAACTGTTCGACGAGGAGTTGGGGGCTGAGTTCCACGAATGCGGAATCGCCACGCTCGACGCCCTGGCTCCGAGCGCGGGTGGACCCCAGGCAATGCATCAGGATGTCGTCGCCTACGCCGGCCGAGTGGTGCGGGACGGCCAGATTCCGCTCGCCCTCGGCGGTGAGCACGGAATCACCGCCGGATTGGTCCGGGCTGTGGCGGGCAAGTTCGAGAATCTGTCGGTGCTGCAGATCGACGCCCACACCGATCTGCGCAACGAATTCGAGGGGTCGGCGTTCTCCCACGCGGCGGTCATGCGCCGGGTGCTCGAATACGTCGAGGTCATCGTTCCGGTGGGGATCCGCAGCTTCTCCAGTGAAGAGCGGATCTTCATGGACGAAGCCGACCTATCGCCGGTTACCGCACGTCAATGTCACTTTGAGCCCGGGTGGATCGACGCGGTGATCGAACGGCTCACCGACGACGTCTACATCTCGATCGACATCGACGCTTTCGACCCCGCGGTCGCCCCGGGAACCGGTACGCCGGAACCCGGCGGGCTGGACTGGTATCAGGTCACCAGCCTGCTCCGGCGGGTGGCGGGGGAGAGGCGTATTGTCGGAGCGGACGTCGTCGAAGTGATGCCGATCCCCGGACAGTCGGTAACTGAGTACCTCGCCGCCCGGCTGGTCTACAAGCTGATCTGCTACATCCAGGCCGGCGAGCGGACCTGACCCGTTCGGGCCGGGCGGGAGTCCCGCAGACCCGTGCATTGATACCCACGTCGGCTGGTTCTATAATGCCCTCCGTCGAAAGGGGCGAGTTGTGCACGTGGACGTCAACGGCCAGCGGAAAGATATCGGCAGCGTCGATACGCTGGGGGATCTCTTGCGGTCGCTGGGGATCGCCGTGCAGCGTGTTGCGGTCGAGGTCAACGACGAACTGGTCAACCGCACTCGCTTTGACACCACGCGGTTGGCTGAAGCGGATCGTATCGAGATTGTGACTTTCGTAGGGGGCGGATGATGGCGGACACAACGTACCGCGTGGGGCCGTTCGAGTTTCGCTCGCGACTCTTCGTCGGAACCGGAAAGTACGCGACTCATGAGCTCATGGCGGAGTCCCTCGAAGCCTCCGGCTGCGAGGTGGTTACCATCGCCGTTCGCCGCGATGTGCTCACCGCGGAAGGCGGCGCCAAACCCGAGAGCATCCTCGACCACCTCGACATGCAGCGCTATACCGTGCTGCCCAACACCGCGGGCTGCTTCAGCGCCGCCGACGCGATCCGCTCCGCTCGGTTGAGCCGTGAGTTGCTCGAAGGTATGGGCAACCCCGGCGCCCAGTGGGTCAAGGTTGAGGTTCTGGCGGACAAGAAGACCCTGCTGCCCGATCCGATGGGAACCTTGGAGGCGACCGAGAAGCTGGTCGAGTTGGGCTTTGTCACCCTGGTATATACGAATGACGATCCGATCCTGGCCCAGCGTCTGAAGAACGCCGGAGCGGCCAGTGTGATGCCCGCAGGTTCGCCGATCGGCAGCGGACAGGGCGTGCTGAACCCCGGGAACATCCGTCTGTGTCTCGAGTATCTCAAAGAGGATGATCCGCACTACCCGGTGATCGTGGACGCCGGAGTCGGAACCGCTTCGGACGTCTCCTTAGCCATGGAGTTGGGTGCTGACGGCGTACTGCTCAACACCGGAATCGCCGGAGCTCGGCAGCCGGCGACCATGGCCAAAGCCATGGCCCACGCGATCGAAGCAGGCCGTCTGGCCTACCTCGCCGGGCGGATTCCCCGGAAGGCGTACGCCTCCGCATCTTCGCCGCTCGAGGGCGTTATCGCCCCGGCGAGTGCGTGAAGCCCCGGGACAGGGATGAGGGACCGAGTTGAATCGTGTCACGCGCAACCGCTTGTTGATCTGGATCATCTTCCTGGGGCTGACCAACTTCGTCAGCTACACCATGATGTACTGGTACATCGGGGGCGACGCGAAGAACGGGATAATCCGAGACGGAGCCTACTACGTACAGGGGCACCACCTGCGTCACCACGGCGAGCAGTTTGGGCGCGAATCGGAAGTCAGTCGGGGAATGTGGATCTACAGCTACTTGCACTCCATCTCGATCTGGCCCACCATTGCTGCCGTCCTGGTCTCGATGTTCATCATGGCCCGACCGCACATTATCGCGACAATGAAGCAGGACGCCGTGATTCAGGGAACGACTTTCGTCACCGTGGGCATCACCGTGGTGGTACTGGTCACCGGAGCTAGTACGCTCTATTTTATGCTGGACTTCTTTCGTGCGCTAGCCATCATCGGTAACGGAGGCGACTTGTGAGCTCACCCAAAACGACTCCCCAATCCACCCCAGCACCGGCTTCGACCCCGGCACCGGCTTCGACGGCGGCACCGGCTTCGGCCGCGGCACCGGCCAAGAACCCGGCGCCAAGACGCGGCATGAGCGCGAAGGAACCGCCGCAATTCAAGTGGAAGCTGGCTGGGTACGTCGAGGGAATGACCGTAACCCTGCTCAAAGCCGTCGAGCGCAATGAGATTGAGGCCCAGTTGGCCCGCCTGAAGGCGGACAGCTACTACCGCGAACTGGAGATCTACCCGATAGACGCCAAGATCCCGCCGGACCCGCTCGCCACCAAGTTCGCCAAAGCCAAGAAAAAGGCCAAGCCCGCCCCGGCAAAGAAGACCAAGAAGAAGGCCGCCAAGAAGCCGGCAGCCAAGCCGACCCAGATCAGAATCAAAGTCAAGAAGACCGCCGTCAAACCGCCCGTCAAGAAGAAGGTGACCAAGAAGGCCGCCCCGGCGAAGAAGACCGCCAAGAAGACGGCCAAGAAGAAGGTGACCAAGAAAACCACCCCGGCAAAGAAGACGGCCAAGAAGAAAGCAGCGCCCAAACGCGCCTCCGCTCCGAAGAAACCCACCCCCAAGAAGAAGGCCACCAAAGCAGCCAAGCCCGTAGGCAAGAGCAAGACCGCCAAGAAGAAAGCCAAGAAGAAGTAATACCAGATCTGGTTCGATTGTGCCGATTAGCCGGTTTTCGATTGCGCCGATTGCCCGAATCCAGTTCGGGGAGTTTCTCGTGTTCGAGTGTCCGCGCGGACTGAGGTCCGCGGCTCGTTAATCGGCACAGCCGTCCGGGAACTGGTGTCAGATAGGGTCAACCGGCGCTCGCGGGATTGCAGGGTACTTCGAGGTAGGTCAGCGCCGAGTCCAGGATCCGCCGGACCACTGGCAAGGCTACCGCCCGGCCGTAGTATCCGATCCGCGGATCAGGACGGCGAACCATCACCAAGACGACCAGTTGCGGATCGGACACCGGAGCCGCCCCCAGAAAGGAGCTGAGGTAGGCGCCCTCGGCGTAGCCCCGCCGGTCGGGGTGGGTCAGCTTGGCGGTCCCGGTCTTGCCCAGCATGGGATAGGCGGAGGCCTCGTTTCCGTCACGCCGGACCACGCCGACCAGAGCCCGCTCGGTGAGGTACCGGGCGATCTCCGCGGGGAGTACCCGGCGAACCGGCTCGGGGCCCTCGAAAACCTCGACCGGGGTTCCGTCCGCCGCGAGCAGCGCCCGCACCAACCGCGGCTTGAGCAGCACCCCGCCATTCACCACCGCACAGTAGGCAGTCGCCAGTTGGAGCGGGGTAACCCCAATCTCATACCCCATGGGAATGGACGTGGTGGAGTACTTGGTCCAACGCCGAAGCGGTAGGACCACTCCGCCGCCCTCCCCTGGAAAATCGATCCCCGTACGGCAGCCGAAACCGAACCGTCCCACGATCTCGTGCAAAGCAGGGTTGCCCAGTCGCTGACCGAGAATCGCCATGCCGATGTTGCTGCTGTG
Source organism: bacterium (assembly GCA_024231775.1). GTDB lineage: Bacteria > Planctomycetota > Phycisphaerae > UBA1845 > UBA1845 > JAAEQG01. Next base: position 22,439 of record JAAEQG010000541.1, on the reverse strand, counting down.
GGCGACGATCTCCTCGAAGGTCAGGTTGCCGTGCGGCTTGGTGTCGTGCAGCACCCGCCCGCCGACGGTGTACTCGCCCTGGTGGCAGAAGATGGTCTCGGTCAGGGTGACCACGCCCGCGTCGAGCGCCCCCCCGGCAATCATCGCCTTGATCGTGCTTCCCGGCTCGACCGGGTCCACCACGACGCGGTTTCGCCAGCACTCAGGGGAGGAGTCCGTGTAAGTTGCGGGATTGAAGGTCGGGTGACAGGCCATCGCCACTACGTCGCCCGTCCCCGGCGACATCACCACGGCGACACCGCTCTCCGCCTCGAACGCCGCTACGCTCCGGGCAAGTTCATCCTCCACGATGCCCTGGATGACGGTGTCGATGGCCAACATCAGATGACCGCCGTCAACCGCCGCAACCGTATCACCGCCTCGCCGCCAGATTGCTCGCCGGCGGACATCCCGAATGCTGCTCAACCGACCGTCACGCCCGCGGAGGTGGTCGTCATAGTGCAATTCAACGCCGGCCAGCCCGGTTCCCTCAGCCCCCACGAAGCCCAGAACCTGGGCCAACGAATTGCCCAGCGGGTAGCGGCGGGCCGACTCGCGGACCATGCCTACGCCGGGCAACGCCAACCCATCCACATCCCGTTCCTGATCCGCGCCGATACGCCGCTTCAGCCAACAGAAGCGCGGCGCCCCGCTCCAGCGAACCACATCCTCAACCTCGCCTGCAATCATGCCCAGCGCAGGCGCCAGGCGCTGCGCAAAGCTCGGTAGGTCCTCGATCAGGCCCGGATCCGCAAACACACTAGGCACCAACTCGCTGCCCGCGATCACTCTGCCTCTGGCGTCGAAAATCAGCCCGCGGCGCGCCGGGACCGGTGTGTGTCCGATGTGCTGCTGCTCCGCCACCTGGCGAAGACGAGCCCCCAGCACGGTGTTCACCTGTACCAGACGCCCACCCAGCAGAAGGAACGCCACCGCCACGCAAAGCAGCACCCCAGTTCCGACCTGCCGCTGGTATCGCTCGAGATGTGCCCGCATCGAACCCCCTCAACCATCGTGCCTCGGTCAGGCTCCGTCGACCTCACCACCTCCGGCGGGACCATGAGACCGCACTACTCAACACGCGCCCAGCGGGACCGGTCGCCCCCTTCTACCACGGGCAGCACCGGTGGGGATACGTCCAGAGCCCAGTGCTCCACCTCCCTGCGTACCTGACGCGGCGCCCGCCATCGAGCAATCTCCAGTTGAGTCGACCACAACCCACGCCGGACCACGATCATCTCCATCTCGATCCGCTGGATACGCCGCGCCGTCCTGACCTCCTCCGAGCGCAGGCCAACCACGGCCAAGGCCAAGGCTCCGAAGACAGCCAGCAGGCCGATCATGCGGTACAGGGTCATCTAGGTCACCTGGCGTCTGCCAACACGTCGAGGGGAATGCGGATCTCCACGCCCCAGGGCAGGTGATGCTCATCGGGGCAGACGTTGGGGTTGAGCTTCAGGATCTCCCTCCACCGATGCGACGTCCCCAACTGCTCCAGCGCAATGGTCCCCAACAGGTCACCCTTCTGCACGCGATAGAGACGGTATAGGGGAGGCTCGTCAGTGGTCTCCGCCGGCGTTGCGTCAGCCAGCGCCTCTTTCGGCGCCAGATCCGCAGGAGGCATGTCTGGCGCCGCGTGCGGTGTTACCCCCTCCAGTACTGGAAGTCGGAGCTCAGTCCCTGCCAGAACCGCGTCGCGCGAACGCAGCAGCGCATGGTTTGCCTCGAACAGGGCGTCCACGATCTCCGCAGAGCTGGATCGGTAGTAACGCAGGGCGATCCGCGACAGCGTATCACCGCGCTGGACAACGTGGCGAAGCTCGGAGCCCGTCGGGCTTGAGGATTGCGGAGACACACGCTCGAGCTGATCCGCATACGGCTCCAATCCCGGGGGCAGGTTGCTCGCCACGGCCGGCGCTTCGTTGGGCGTCTCCGCCGGAAGAGGAACGGTCTGCGGCTGCGGGGTCAGCCCCTTCGCCAGAGCGTCTGGCGCTGGGGCAGTCACCCCGGTCAACAACCGCGCCGTCCCGGTGTCGGCGTCATCCGCGGCGGCAACTGCTGAATCCGCGGGCAATAGCGGTTTTGGAATATGGTGGCGGCGCCGGGTGAACCGCTCGGGGTCGATCGGCGGCGTAATGCGCGGTTCGGCGGCCTGCTCGGAGGATTCGGTAACGACCTCGCGCTCCGCAGGGGATTGAACCGGGGTAAGCTCGGAAGCGTCCGCCGACAAAGCCGGTCGTCGTTCGCGACCGATGACCTGGGCACTGACCTCCGGCGTTCCGGGGGGCTGCGCCGGCGACAGACCCTCCGCCGTCTCGAACAGGCGGTGAGGCAGCTGTTGGCGAATCCGATCACCCCCGCCGCGGTTGGCCAGCACCGAGGCGAAGCAGATGATGAACCCCAGCCCGACGATCAGCCCGATCTTGGTCTCTTGCGCCATCGATCGTCTCCTCTGCGTCCGCTAGAGTGCTGACCAGTGATCACCCCAAAGCGTGGCCCGTGCGCCGAGCAACGCGGAGCTTGGCGCTGCGGGACCGTGGGTTTTCGCGCCGCTCCTCCGCCTCCGCCACGACCGGTCGCCGAGTCACGAGGTCATACGTTCCTTCGTCCTTGCACCGCCGAAAGTCCCACTTCACCATCCGGTCCTCCAGACTGTGAAACGAGATGATGCCGATCCGTCCCCCCGTCTTCAGGCAGCCCGGCGCCTGCTCGAGCAGCTCTTTCAGCGCGGGTAGCTCGTCGTTGACCGCCATACGCAAGGCCTGAAAGGTGCGCGTCGCCGGATGGATTTTGGAGCGTCGAGAGTGGGGGGGCGCTCCGGTCGCCCGGCAGACGATCTCTGCCAGACGGCTTGTCGTGGTGATCCGCCCCTCCCGCCGCGCCGCGCAGATCCGTTTGGCGATCCGCCGGCTCAAACGCTCCTGCGAATACTCGTAGATCAAATCGGCCAGATCACCCTCGCCCATCCGGTTGACCAGTTCCGCGGCGCCGGCTTCAAGCCGCGAGTCCATGCGCATGTCCAGGGGGCCGTCCGAGCTGAAGGAGAAACCCCTCTGCGGGTCACCCAACTGCATCGAGCTGACCCCCAAGTCCGCCAGAATCACGTCAACACCGGAAATGTCGCGCTCATCCAGGATTGCCCTTAAGTCCCTGAAGTTCGCTTGGTGAAGTACGACGCTGCCGGCCACATCCTCCAGCCGCGTCCGCGCCAGTTCGAGGGCTGCCCCGTCCGCATCGAGGGCGTGCAGGACACCCGTCGGTCCGATGGCCTGGGCCAGTAACGCCGCGTGACCGCCCGCGCCCACCGTGGCGTCAACCACAACGTCACCCGGCTGCGGTGCCAGTAGCTTAACCACCTCGTGTGGCAACACCGGCGTGTGTCCCGTGGGCGGTTCGATCACTGGTCTGCGAGTCTATCGCCTAAAAAAGTCGAGGGGGCAGTCACACCTCCGTGGTGACTCGAACCCCCTCGCAGCTCTGGGCAACCCCGGCGGCGTTTGGCATCTCGACGTAGCGGGAAACCCTGATGCGTCCAAACTGCGTTCCAAGCCGATGGAGCCTGGCTACCCGATCCTCCAGTTCCCGGATCTGAGACGCGAGCGACGCCTCCGTATCCGTAGCGGATCGAGCGCCAAGCAGACGCAGTTGTACTTGACGCACCACGCTGTTCGGTCTCCTGCTCATCACGATGCCTCACACCTAGTCGTTGCTGCGACGCCGACCCGGCGACTCCTTTCGCTACTCACGCCGACGCCCTGCCGAAACCCTGAACCCCAAAAGCCTGCGACCGTGGCTGGCATGCGCTGTTCACGGTCTCGGAGTCCGCCCGAGAAAGGCCGCCCGCCCGCGCCATACGTCGGGCGACCTCTCCGGGCGCTTCCCGCGCTCTTGACTCCGTGTGTCCCGCACCGGATGGCGGGCCTTCAACCGCAAACTAAGTCTTTTCCTCCCACTCGCTGCCAGCCATCCGCAGGAATCTCTGCAACTGCGGCCAACGCTGCTCGAAGTTCGCCGCGACGAACTCGCGATACTCCGACGTACGCCAGACGTCGATTCGATCGTTGGCCCCTGCCAGCGTAATCTCCTTGCCCAGATCCACCATCGCCAGTTGCCTCTCGGGCAACACCATGCGGCCCTGCTTGTCAACGTCCAACCGACTGGCCAGCGAGTAGTAGACCTGCTCAAACGCCAAAGCCTCGTCGCCGGCGACCCGTCCGGTACGCAAAGCCTTGACCCGCTCCTCGAACCTCCTTGGCGTGTAGAGCGAGAGAGTGTTTCTCCGCTCTCCCGGGCACAAGTAGAAACCCTCGCCATCGACCTCCGCATCCAACCCGTTGCGTAGCTCCGCTGGGATTTGGACGCGATTCTTGGCGTCGAGGTTCCGTTCGTATGCGTCCGTGAACACCATGGATCAAGCTGCCACCTGTTACCACTATGTGGGACAACTAGGGCTAATGTACCACCGAGCACCACCCCCTGCAAGGGAACCTTCCACTTTTTTTCGTTTTATGCGGCAGCAAGAACAGGGTCTGCGGAGATGAGCCAAGAAGTAGTGGGTACGAACGATGACGACGCAAAATGTGACGAACGCGCCTCGAAATAAACTTCGATACCGTACATGGTTAGGGCGGATTCCTTATCTCGTGCCTAACAACACCCGATCATCCTCCGCCCGCACGGAAGCCCCGGAGCTGGTTGGGGACGAGGATGGGGAAGATGTGCTTTGATTACTTAAGAGGTTGGGGCAGCCGGTCGCTGAACGGTGGCTCCCCTGCTCAGAGGATTCGATCGTACAGCTCGAGGTAGGCGGACAGGCAGCGGTCCAGGCTGAACTCACGGCGCACCTTGGCCCGAGCGGCGGCGGCCAGCCGCTGTGCTAACGTACTGTCACTCAACAGGCGCAGGATGGAAGCAGCCAGATCGCCGGGATCGCTCGGCTGGGTCAGCAACCCATCGACCTGGTGGGTTACCACGTCGCGACAACCCGGCACATCGGTGGCTACACAGGGTAGGCCGGCAGCCATCGCCTCCAGGAGAGCGTTGGGCATACCTTCCGTGCGCGAGGGGAAGACAAAAACGTCTGCGGTCTTCAACAGCACGGGAACATCTGAGCGCGACCCGAGCAAGAAGATGCGCCGCCGGACCGGTGAATCGTCAATCAACTGTTCGACGCGCGGACGATAGGCACCGTCACCAGCCAGCAAGAGGTTGCAGGGACAGGTTTCCGCCACCCGCGCAAACGCGCCCAGCAACTCATCGAGCCCTTTCACCGGGTCCAGACGTCCAACCCATAACAGAGTCGGATCGTCGTTATGAATGCCCAGGGCGGTACGCCCGACCGCACGGGCCGCTTCGATGGGCCCCGCGTCCACCCCCCCGAAAATCAACTGCAGCCGAGACGGATCCACCCGGGCGGCGCTGCGCAGATGCTCAATGACCGAGGGGGAATTGCCCACAATGGTGCGACACCAGCGCTGGGTGTGCTTCTCGACCACCAGATGCCAGGGCCGCTCGATCTCCACAGTCTGGATCTCACAAACCAGCCGATTCGTGGGAAACCCATTCAGCAGACAGGCGGCCCGGGCGGAGACGTTGGCGTGAAAGAGCAGAGCATGAACCAGGTCGGGGCGCACCTCGCCGATGTGTCCAGCCAAGCGCTCGAGCACGCGCCAATCCCACGGCCCCGTAGCGTCAAGTCCGATGTTGGGCACGGCGGCTTCGGTGAGCATTCCCGACACCGGCCCGGGCGGGGCCAGGCTGCACACGGACACGTTCAGCCCGGAACGCTGGGCGTGGGTCGCCAGTCGGTGCAGGAAGAGCGGAACGCCGCCGGTCTCGAGGTCAGTGATGACGTAAAGGATTCTGGATGGGCTCACGGGGGGCCTATCAATAGCGCCGCAGTGGTCCACTCCTCACAGTCGAGGAGTATGCAGGACCCACTATCCCACAGCGGTACTCAGGCGTCCAGGATCCGTCTGACGTACCTTGCTTGACATCCTAACAAATCCCGTATATCAGTTGGCCGAGAATACGCGGGCTGTGGTCGGGAGCGAAGAGCATGCGTCGGGTCGATAATCCGCCGAACCCGTTCGATACCACCTGCCGCGAGTATCTCGAAGAACCGCCGCGGGCAGCTCTCCAGATCTTCGAGGAGTCCGCCGCGTCGATCATCTCCGCCAACAACAGTCCGGACATCCCCTTCAACTTTTCGGTCAACCCCTACCGCGGCTGCCAGCACGCCTGCGCCTACTGCTACGCCCGGACCTTTCACGAATACCTCAACCTCGGAGCGGGCACGGACTTTGACACCAAGCTGGTCGCCAAGGTCAACGCTCCCGAACTGCTCCGCCGCGAGCTGTCCAAGCCCAAGTACCGCGGCGAGCACATCCACTTCTCCGGGATCACCGACTGCTATCAGCCGATCGAGGCGAGCTATCGGCTGACCCGCCGCTGCCTGGAGGTGTGCCACGAGTTGCAGGCCCCCGTCTCCATCATCACCAAGAGCTTCCTCATCGTGCGCGACTTGGATCTCCTGGTCGAGATGAACGCGCGGGCGGGCGTAACGGTTTGCATCAGCGTCCCCTTCGCCGACGCGGCGATGTGTCGCAGCATGGAGCCAGGAGCCCCCCCGCCCGCTCGGCGCATCGAGATCATACGCAGGCTCGCGGACGCGGGTGTCTCCGTGGGGGTGCTGATCGCCCCCATCGTTCCTGGCCTTAACGATACCCAGATCCCCGAGATCCTGCAGCGGATCGCCGAAGCCGGGGCGGAATCAGCCTGCTACACTCCGGTTCGCCTCCCGGGCAGCGTCGAAGCGGTCTTCCTCAAGCGGATGGCCCAGGTTATGCCGCTCCGTTACGCGCGGGTGAAGGAGCGGATCTCAGCCATGCGTAACGGTCGTCTGAACGAGACCCGCTTCCGCGCCCGCATGCGCGGTACAGGGGTATACTGGCGGACCATCCAGCAGATGATCAGCGTCCACCGCCGGCGACTCGGACTGAGCGGCGGAATGCCCTCCGTCCCCCGCCCGGCGGAGCGTCAAGCAGAACGAAGCCAGAGACCGACCCAGTTGAGCTTCAACTTCCACCCTGACGAATGAACTCAGTCGGGTGGGCCATCTCGTTGATCCGCCCCACGGGCGGATCTCGAGGTGGGGGACAGACTTCGTTTGGACGGGGGTTTCTGACCGCCTACGCACCGCAGAAGTTCCCGCCGTTCCTTTCAGGTTCTCCTCCGAAGAAGTTGGCCAAGAAGGCAGTTTGTGGGCAAGAGGAACTCGACGGGCTAAGCGAGTGTCCCACCCTCCCCTGCCTCTGGGGGCTTGATCAGACGTCGTCGAGGCTCGAGCAGCATGTACAATCGGCCCCGACGGGGCCAGGGCATTTAGCCAGGGGTGAATCCTTGACCTGCGGCTATGCCGCAAGTCAAGGGGGAACCCCTGGACCAGAACACCCTGCCCCTCACGGTGCCCTGAAAGGGCACGGGCACATGTTGAACGCTGCGTACGCGAGTTCGGTTTGTCTTCCCGGAAACTTCGTGCGCTCGGCGTCCTCCACCCCTGCCGGGGCGGGTGCGTTGGGTGGTTCGGTTTCCAGGGGTTCCGCTGCGCTTCACCCCTGGCTATGGCCGTGCGCCCCTTTGGGGCGATGTCCCCGGCTGCAACGCCGCGCCGCTCCGGGGCGATGCGCTTGGCAATGACCCTGCGCCGCTTCAGGGCGATGCGCCCGGCTACAACCCTGTGCCGCTCTGGAGCGACTTCCCTTCAGGGCAAGTTCCATCTATGGCGTCCGCTGCCAAGGAAAGAAGAGTACCGCACCAAGAGTAGAAGCACAGGTTCGTCACCCACAAGGGGTGACGCTACACAGGGGACGCCACACGGGTGACGCTACACATGGGACACTACATGGGTGACGCTACACATGGGACACTACATGGGTGACGCTACATGGCGTGACCGCACATGGAGATTGGATTCACTGCTTAACGGGGTATTGCGGCGGTCGGCCTTCGAGCACGGCGATCAGATCGTTAGCCACATCGTTCATCCGGGCCTGTCCGCGCGGCGAACGGGCTGCGGCGTGGGGGGAGAGGATCACGTTGGGGGCGTTCCGCAGGGGGTGTGCGGGAGGCGGCGGTTCTTGATCGTAGACGTCCACAGCCGCCCCCGCCAACCGCCCCTCGCCCAGGGCAGCCGCGACGGCTGCGGAGTCCAGCGCCGCTCCGCGGGCGGTGTTGATCAATGTGGTCGTCGGCTGAAAGCCGAGCAGGGCAGCACGGTCGATGAGTCCGCGCGTGGATTCGGTCAAGGTGACATGAAGAGACACTACATCAGCGTCGGCGAACAGGGTCGGCTTGGAAACCGCCTCCGCGGAAAACCCCAGCGGACCGACGTCCACAATGTCGTTGAACAGCACGCGCATCCCCAGCCCAGTTGCGGCAATGCGCCCGACAACCCGCCCGATCCGCCCCATGCCCACGACGCCCAGCGTGCATAAGCCCAACTCTCGACCGAGGGCCTGCCGCCGGGCCTCGAAGAACTCGCCAGCTCGGATCCGCTGATCGCCGCCGATGATCTTGCGCTCCAGGGCGAGCATCAGGCCGATGGTCAGCTCTGCCACAGCCTCCGTCGCGGCAGCCGGGGTGTACACCACGGTCACCCCGCGCCCCGCCGCCGCCGACAGGTCGATGTTCTCCACCCCGACCCCACCGCGGCCGACTACCTTCAACCGCGGTGCCGCCTCGAGCACGCGGCCCGTCACCTGCGTGTAGGTCCGCACCAGCAGTGCGTCCGCTTCCGCCAGATGCTCGATCAACTCCTCCTCGGTCGGCACCTCGAGGCGGGTAACCTCACCGGCGGCGCGGAGACGCTCCAACGCCGAGTCGGAGTAGTGTTCGCAGACGACTATCGATGGGCGAGGCGAAGTCATGGGCTAGATCCTCGCCAGCCTTGGAGCGATCGTCAACCGCGTCAATCCCCCACCTCGAGATCCGCCCGGGGGCCGGATCAACGAGATGGGCACCCAACTCGCGGTCGCGGATCTGCTTTGGCGCAGCCGCGATGCGGAAGACTGACCGCTCCCTTGCGGTCGCGGCTCTGATCGGATGCTGCGTGTCAACTCTGGATCGCTATACTGGGAGGCTCTATCTTCAGTGGTCCGGGTGGATGAGGTGTACGAGTGAGCTTTCAGGCGAGAGGCTACCGTCGTTCTCCGCACTTGGGCGGGGGGTCCGCCGTCTCCTCTGTGAACGGACGATGTCGCCTGGGCGTGTGCTGCCTGCTGGCGGGGATGCTCACCGGGCACGCGGCGGCTGCGGAACGTCCAGAGCCCGAGGCGCATGCCGAACTGCGCGCCTTGATCGGACCGGGCGCCCAGGTCATCCGTACACAGCGCTTCGTGGTAGCCTATGACACTTCCGTGGAGATCGTGCAGCGGTTGACCGCCCGCGTTGAAGCCACGTACCTGAGCATCCAGAAGTACTGCGAGTTCAACGGAATCGAGTTCCGCCCACCGGGGCACCGGCTGGAGATTCTGCTGTTCGATCAGCCGGCAAACTTCTATCGCCACGCCAAGACGCTGGGAGTCGACGCTGAGGGATACAGCGGACTCTACTTCATACAGAGCGATCGGTCGTCGTTCTACAACGTGCTCAATCACCCGGTCCTGGCGCAGGTGCAGACTGAACTCGAGAAGCTCGAGGCGCAGGTCCGCAGCTTCTCCGGTCGCAAACTCAATCGCCAGGAGAAGGCCCGCAAGCGCGAGGTACTCCAGCAGCTCCAAACCCTGCGAAACCGCCGCGACCGACTGGTCGAGAAGCTCAACCGGACCGTGGTCCAACACGAAGTAGCCCATCATGTGCTCTTCGACTGCGGCATACACGTGAAGGGCGCCCCGGCGCCTGACTGGCTGGTCGAGGGTCTGGCGTGCGTGTTCGAGACTCCGCCGTCCGCCAAGGGCAGCGGTATGGGGGTAACCAACCAGATGCGTCTGGCGGACTTTCGGGCGGCGTGCGGCGAGGTGCTCGACGCCGCCAACCCCCGCCAGCAGAACCTCAAGGCAGCGGACGTGAGCATCGCGTTTCGGTCCGGACGGTTTGTCCCCCTCAGACGATTCCTCACCCAGCAAGAACTCTCCGATCAGGCGGATAACTCCAACATCAGCTTCCGCTACGCCCAGGCCTGGAGCCTGGTCTTCTACTTGCAGCGCACCCACCGTGAGGAACTGGCCGCGTACATGAGCCTGCTGGCCCGGCGCCAACCCGGTCAGCCGGTCACCGCCGAGGAAGAACTCACCCAATTCGAGGCAGTCTTCGGCCAGGTTGACGAGCGTTTCGAGCGTCGCTGGGCAGGGTTCATTCTCAAGCTGCGCTTTCTCCCGCAACATCTCCAGGGCTGATCCGGTTGACGGGCCTTCATTGACCGGTCATTCCCTGCGGCGGTATACTTGCCCCGAGGGTTGGAGAGGACACGCCTGCAAGCGATCCAGCTCTGGTGACGACTGAACCCGGCGCAGCGAATCTGTGGAAACCGCCCGCGAAGATCTGTCAGTCCAGCGCGAACGTGCCCTGCTCGTCAAAGTGGTGCTGCCCGGCGTCGATTTCGACGCCCGCAAGCCGTTGGCTGAGCTGGTCGCCTTGGCGGAGGCCGCCGGCGCCGAGGTTGTCGACGCGATCGTGCAGAAGCGAATGCGTCCCGCCGTCCGCACCTACGCGGGCCGCGGAAAAACCGAGGAGATCCGGGATCGGGCTGATGCCAATGAAGCCACCGTGGTGATTTTCGACAACGAACTCGCCCCGTCACAGATCCGGGCGTTGGAGGAGGTCATCCAGCGCAAGATCCTCGACCGCGGCGAACTCATCCTGGACATCTTCGCCGCCCGGGCCAGGACCCTCGAAGCCCGCCTGCAAGTCGAGCTGGCCCAGTTGCAGTACACCGCACCGCGTCTGCGTGGGATGTGGAGCCACCTGGAACGCATCGCCGGCGCGGGAGGCGGGACCGGGGTGGGCGCGGTGGGAGGCATCGGTACCCGCGGGCCGGGTGAGCGCCAGATCGAAATCGACCGGCGTATCGCCAGCCAGCGCATCGCCCATCTCAAGCGCCAGATCGCGGAAATCGACAAGCGTAAGCTGCGCGAGGTACGCGGGCGCACCGATGAGTTCACCATCTCGCTGGTCGGCTACACCAACACCGGGAAAAGCACGCTGATGAACGCCCTGGCCGATGCCGGGCAACACGTTGAGGACCAGCTCTTCGCCACGCTGGACACCAAGACGACTCGTTGGGCTTTGGGAGAGGGACGCTCGGTACTGCTGAGCGACACGGTCGGTTTCGTCCGGGACCTGCCCCACCGGTTGGTGGCATCGTTCCGGGCCACGCTCGAGGCAGCGATCCACGCCGATCTCCTCTTGCACGTGGTGGACGCGTCTTCGCGTGACGCGCTGCGGCAGGTCGATGCGGTCGATATAGTGCTCTCAGACCTGGGCTGCGGCAAGACGCCAACCCTGGTACTACTCAACAAGTGTGACATCGTTGAGGACCCCAGCATCATGCAGGTGCTGGAAGCCCGCCGGCCGGACACCTTGCGGATCGCCGCCACCACGGGAATGGGGCTTGATCTGCTGGTCGATCACATCCGCCGGCGTCTCGAGCACCAGACCCTGGAGGTCACGGTCCGCGTCCCCGTCGCCGAGGGCAAGCTTATCGCCCAACTGGACCAGTTGGCTTGGATCCGCCAGCGCCGGTATACCGCCACCTACGTGGAATTGGACATCCGCATCGACACGACTCACCTGGACCAGTTGGTTGGCCGGCACTCGAGTTTGGAGGTCCTTCCACCCGCTACCCCTCCAACTGACGAAGACGAAGCCCCACCTGCGGCATCCGCGACGGCTTAGCGCTATCCGAGCCTCACCGGAAAGTTCATGGGGCTTACCGCCGGATTCTGCCCTTGCGCAGGAATCTCGCCAATGACGATTACCGGACCTTGGTCACCAGCCCGGGTGCATCCCATTCAGGGTGGCATGGGCAAACTTGTTTGCCCGTGTTGGACGATTCCACGGGCAAGCTGCTGCTTGCCCATGCCACCCTCGCCAGTTTCTGCCACCTTGTTCGGGATGCACCCCACCGGCCCCGACCGGTTCTTCCTCTTGTCATAATGTCTGATTCTCGATAGTAGTCTGGGAAGAGTAGTCCGAGAAGCACAAGAAACGGACAGCGAGATTGAGCCCAGCAGCCCGAAAACGGATGTTCACGGCTATTCGTGCGGTGGTCTGCGCAGCCGCCCTAGCCTACGTGCTGCACGGCGTCACCTGGTACGACCATGTGGATCTGGCGGACGGTCAGCGTTGTCGCCTGATCGGCGTGGACGAGACGGCTGGGTCGATCACCGTTGAGGAGCCAGACGGTGAGCGTTCCGTACGTCCGCTGGACTCCGTCGCCGTCGATGAGGCGGGGCGCTATCGCATCACCTACGGATTGCTCACCGCCTGGAGAGACAGCCGCAAAGCCCTCTTGCTGCTCACCCTGGCGGTGTTCACCCCGGTCACCTTTCTTCAGTCACTCCGGTTCCAACTGATGTTCCGCGCCCAAGAGATTCGCCTATCGTACTGGGAGTCGGTCAGGCTCTGCTTTGCGGGCAACTTCCTGAACTTCGCCACGCCGATTGGAAGCACCGCCGGTGACGTCTTCAAAGCCTATCACGTGGCCCGGCATACCGAGCGTAAGACCGAGGCTTTGACCACGATTCTGCTGGACCGTTGCGTCGGCCTGGGTGTCCTGGCGTTGCTGGTGGGCGTAGCCATCGAGGTCGGAGCCCAAGATCCCCTCCTGCGCAGCCTGGGACATCTCATCATGGCGGGAATCGCGGTGGGGATCGTCCTGATGACCGTCTTCTTCTCCGAGCGGATTCGGGAACGACTCCTCCCGACGGGGCTGATCAAGCGGCTTCCCGCGGAGCAGCAAATCCGGCGGGTCGATGCTGCCACCCGGCGACTGTTGCGTCATCTACCCTGCCTCGGCGGGGCTGCGGTGTGTACGCTGTTGTTGCAGTTCTGTGCGTTGTCCGCCTTCGTCCTGGCGGCCTACGCCCTGCAGATGGACTTCTCCGATTCGAAGGTCTTTGACTACTACGCCTGCATCGGCAGCGGCAATGTGGTAGCGGCGATCCCCATTTCGTTCCAGGGTCTGGGCACGTCCGAAGCGGTCTACCGCAAGTTCATGTTGGGCTCGCACGGAACTCTCTCTCAGTTGCTGTGCATGGCGATGGCGGTCCGCTTGATCCACCTGTGCTGGGCATTGCCCGGCGCCATGGTCGCCTTGACCGGTTCCGCCCGTCTGACCCCCGCGGCGCCCGATGAACCGAACGCGAACTCCGCGCCCGACTCCGCCATCCCGGCGGAGTAATATGAACTCTAGTTGACTACTGCCGTTTCCCGCGTTCATGCTACGGCCCCAAGCCCCTCTCCCCTGGGGGAGAGGGTAGGGTGAGGGGGCAGGTTTGGAGCCTCTTGACCCTCCCCCAACCCCTCCCTGGAAGGGAGGGGAGGCATCTCATCGTCTATTCCCGAGAACCCAATCGGCGATCAACAACTAGAAGTACTATAACCCCCCAGCCTCCCGCCACGAGTCTGCTCCGCTCAAGGCCGCACGAATGCCTCCCCTCGTCGACCAGCCGAGCTTATCGGTCGATAGCTCGCCTTCGACGTCAAGTTTGACCAACTCGTTTCCGAATCTAGGAACGTACGCCGCATTACTGGGCCGGTTGGACCATGAGTACTGAGGCAGCTCAGGGAACCTCTACCGTGCGCGAGCTCATCGACCGAGCCTGCGCCCGCGATGCGCCCGCTGAGCTGCACTTTCCGGGTCCGCCCGGCAAAGAGCAGATCGCCCGGGTCCGCTTGATCAAGATGAAGGACAATGAGATCTACGCCGACGCGCCGCTGAACAGTGAGTCGCGCAGCGCCCTCGCACGAAACCGGCCGGTGGAAGTACACACCGTGATCGGTGGTGAGCGGTACTCTTTTCGGACCCGCATCCAGAAGGTGTTCACCTCCGTTGACCTCAACGCCCGTAAGCGAATAACCGCGATTACCCTGGCAGTCCCCACCCAGCTCAAGCACCAGCAGCGGCGTCAACACTTCCGCGTGTCCGTCGCCGGCCACGGTGACATCGAGGTGGCGTTCTGTGCGACCGTCGCGGGGCGGCGCGATTGCTGCCCGATAAACGGTGAACGGTTTGCGGGACGTCTGGTAAACGTCTCCTCCGGCGGAATATGCGTCATCGTCCCAGTAAGTCGCCGGCGGCGCTTTCGGTACGTCGAGTCGTTCTTCGTGGAGTTCCAGCTTGACGGTCTAGACCAGCCGGTCCGCCTCCCAATAGAAGTGCGCCACTTCAGGCGGATACACGACGACACCGATACACTGCTGGGCCTTCGGTTCCGCACCGATGTTGCCCTGCCGACACGGTTGCTGATCCAGGACATCACCCGGTTCATTGCGAGCGAGGAACGCCGCCAGCTCCGACGCGAGAGACGAACATGATCACTCCCCCCCCAAACGTCTGCGCGTATGCCGTCGAACTCGACGAACGCCAATCCCGGCGGCTTCTCGAACAGGCGGCACGAACCCGCGCCACTGTCTCAGTAGCGCTGAACATCCGCGAGGATAACTCGCCGCTGGATGGGGTATTGCTCAGCGCCGGGGGCCGAGGACTGCTGGTCGAAACCCTCCCGGACGACCGCCACGATCCCACCGCGCTGGTCTCCAGGTACTGTGAGATCACCCTCCACCTGGACCAGGCCCAGTACATCTTCTCCACCACGGTCATGGACGCTCACGTGGAAGACCAGGGAACGCGTCTGGAACTCGTCCAACCGCCCCACCTGTGGGTGATCCAGCGGCGCAAGTACCAGCGACGCGATTTGCGCGATGATACCCCGGTGCGTATCACCGCCGCCGCCTCTTCAGGCAGCGACGCCGTCGCCGCCTTGCTGAACATTAGCACGGGTGGTCTGGCCTGTCGGGTCAGTCGGTCTGACGCCGATCTATGGGCCATCGGTGAGCAGCTCGACCTGGAGTTCTCGGTCGCCGATTGCCCGGACACGTTCTGCTTCCCCGCGTATCTGCACAGCAAGACCGCCGGAGCCACCGCCGGGCAGACTATCCTCTCATTGGAGTTTGCGCCTGGCAATGCGCTTGATGCACAACGTGAGAAGCTGGCCACCGCACTGTACCGCAACATCCCAGCGCTTGCAGATGGATGATCCCATGGAACGTATGCAATACATAGAACCCGCGCGGCGCGACCAGATCCTGATCGAAGCCTCGGAGAAGGCGGTCCCCATCGTGGTCACCACCCGAAGCGGCATCAACTGGACAACGCACAAGACGCACCTGCTGGCTTCGGCAGACTTCCGCCAGCACCTGCTCATCGCCGCACCGTTGACCAGCGAGCGCGGCGAGGTCACCACGGTTACGACCGGCGAGCAGATGGGCGTCTCGTTCCGACGCGGCCACAAGAAGTGCATGTTCGGCGCCGTCGTCGAGACCACCCAGGATTATCCCGAGTCGATCGTGGTCGGATGGCCCGAGCAACTCCAGGAGTTGCAGCGTCGCGTCTACCACCGCTCGACCCCTCCGCGCGGAACTACCATTGAGGTCCAGTGTTGGCCGGTTGACGCATCCGCTCAGACCGCATCGTCACCGGACCCCGGAAGGGTCACCCACGGAACCCTGATCGATGTGTCTGTCGGCGGCGTACGCATCAGGCCCCACTCCGGGCCGGCTCCGGTGATCGGCCACACCGTGCTCTGTCAATTCGCCCACAAGCGCGGCGCCCCCCCCATCACCGTCGATGCGACGGTCCGACACTGCGAAGAGGACTCGCGCGGCGGCAACGCGATTGGAATGCAATTCGTGGGGATGGAAGCCACCCCCAGCGGGCGCAAGCGACTCGTACGCCTCGCCAAAATCGTATCTGAGTACCAGCGCTCCAACTACAACGCCTCGCGCCGGCCTCAGCAGAGAATGACGCCTACCGCCTGAGGTTGCGCCATCGCCGATCGGCTCGGGCAGGTCACCCAGGCACCAGGCCAATCTGCCGAGACTTCACGCTATCTGGTGGAGATACGAGGCCATAACGTATCCCTCCGCCGTGCGCTTCGGCCCGGGCAGGTCGCCCAGGCGCCGGGCCAACGCCAGCAAGTGGCGCGAGCGGAAGAACTCGTAAAACACGGTGGTGGGATCGTCGTTTGGCGGAGGGATGGAATGCTCGAGCGCGATGCTCCCCTGCCCTGATTCCCGCATCCGCTGTTCGATGCGGCTTAGATCCTCGGCACAAACGCCAAAGAGGAACTCGCGGAAAGCCTCCACTTCGTCCGCACTCGGGTCCGGCCGCGTGAAGTACTCCACGAACTCGGGATCGCAGCCGTTCTGGAACAGCTCGAAGAGCTCCTGCGTCCCCCCCAGAGTCCCCCCGGTCACGGTGATCTGTCGGCGCGCCTGCCAAGTCGCCTCCAGAATCGGCAGAAACTCCTTCACCCGGTAGGTCAGGCGATGCTCCCAGATCTGGGCCAACGCCAGCACCGCCCGTTCGCGCACGGTTTGCTCGACCTGCGGATCGCTCGCGATGGCCTCCAATACCTCCTCCGCCACCTTGGTGTAGAGACACACGTGAAACCGACGCGTCGCCTCCTCACGAAGAGGAGAACAGCTCCCCTCCGGCAGAATCTCGGAACAGACATGCCGAAGGAGACGGTAGAAGTTGCTCTCCGCCATGTCCAGTGCCCGGCCCAAGAACGCCCGGGTCGGAAGGAAGAAATCGAAGTTGGCGGGATTCGTGTGGCAGAGCGTCTCCACCAGCGTTTCCAGGCTGCGCTTCCTGCTGCCCAGCGTCTGCTCCTTCAGCAAGGAAGGGTATTGGACAAGCGTCTCGCCCAGCCATTCGAGACACGCCATCTGCTGTTGGATCATGCGCTTGAGCTGGCGAGCTTCAGGATGGTCCGACTCGACCACGCGGTTGTACAGCGTCTCGATGGTCATGCGCTCTTCGGGAGTGAACGGGCTGTTAGGACCGTACTGAACCGGTGAGACGCTCATGCCACGCATCCATCGTCGACCTGTGTACCCCGTAGTCCGCTGAGCAACTCAGCCTACCACAACGCACAGGTGATTAAAAGTGCGTACCTTCCCTCACGGGGCAAGCGCCTCTGATCGGCGCTTGGTTTCCGCGTCTCAGATGAACTCTAGAGGCTATCCCAAAACCCCTCTCCCCAGTGGGGAGAGGTTGGGAGAGGGGCGTAGCCGTCAAAGAATCCAACCCTCCCCTGCCCCTCCCTTCAGGGAGGGGAGTAATGGAATAGGCTCTAGTTGATTGCTGCCGTTTCCCGCATTCAAGCTGCGGCCCCACCCCCCCCTCGCTGCAAGCTCCAGCCCCCGAAGGGGGCGCAAGAATAGAGCCCTGGGTGATCGAGCAATCCCGAGCAGAGCCCCCGGAGGGGGTGAAGGAAGGTCTCGGCGTTTCCCGAAGCGATGAGGCATCCGTGGACGACACTCTCGTCACGCCGGATACACGCTACGGAATGACTGAAACTGCTCTAGACCAGAACACCCCAACCCTCTCGATGTCCTGAAGGGGGGCGGGCACACGTTGAACGCTGCGTACCCGAGCCTTTCGGTGGGTCTCCCGGGGTCCTCCGTGCGCTCCCCGTCCTCCGCCGGAACAGGCACCGCAACGCCGGGACCAGGGGAAAACGCCTCAGACGCCCTCGACGGCGGTCACCGTCTCCAGGCCCACTGCCAAGAAATCCAGATGCGATTCTCCTGGCCATAAGGGCTGATAACCGGATAAAACCTTGCTATTCGGCGGAGAATCCGCTAGATATCGGATGTTGCAGGTAGGATAGGGAGCGGTACCGTTCTCGCAGGAGCGGCGAAGCGGGGAATCGAAACGCAGTCGAAACATGGAACCGCTGATCGGTTCTGCGGCCCTGCGGAGTGGCGGAGACCGGTCAGGCGAGCATCCACAGGCGAGGGGAAGCCGACGTGCGCCCCACCACGGGGCTGGGGGTGGATTCAGAAGGAGGGCGCCACGGTGCGGTGGGCTCACCTCCGCTCTGGATAACGCCTCGCACGTTCCGGCAGGGGAAGCCTCCCCTCCCGCAGCAGCGTTGAGGGCATATGGCAAGCGAATCCCCGATCTGGGAACGCGCCGAGCGCGACTTGGTCACGGTTGACCCGCAGGGAAGCCGAGACGTGTGGCTCTGGGAGCACTCCAAGCGCGTGGCGAACAACGCCCGCCGCATCTCGGCGCTACCCGATACTCCCACGCAGCGACTGGATCCGGTCGCTCTCGAAGCCGCCGCCCTCTACCACGAAGCCGGATGGGTCTGCCAGTATCGACAAGGACTCATCACCCGATTCGACATCATGAAGCTCCCCACGTCCGAGGAACAGCACGAAGCCGCAGCACGGCTGATGGCTGAGTCTTTGCGTGGCCTGCTCAAGCCCAGGACGATCGAGACGGCGGCGCTGGTGCTGCGCCAGCTTGACGACCGCATCATCCGCGCCCCGGAGACACGCATTCTCGCCGATGCCGACAGCCTCGATGAGTTCGGTGTCCTGGCCCTGTGTGAGACGATCCACCGACAGACGCTCGATGGGCAGGGAATCGACGCGATTCTCCTCAGTTGGCAACGACGTCGCGAGTTCGGGTACTGGAAGGCGCGAATCGGCCGGTCCATTCACTCCGAAGCGGTCAAGTGCGTCGCCATCCAGCGGATCGAACAGCTTGACCAGTTCATGAGCCTACTGGATAGCTGCCACACGGGTGAGGATCTGTCCCAGGCGTTCCAAGAGGTGCTGCCCGAAGCACAATAGCCCGCCCCGCCCCGCTCAAACCTGCCCATCTTCCGCTACGAGATATAGCTTGTGTTTCCCCGGGCAATCGCGGAGGTCGGTCTCCTTCCACAGAGCAGCTACGGCGCGGTCCGGAAGACTCGCCCGGACCGCCTCGCTGATCAGAATCTCACCACCGCTGGTCAGCGTCTCGATGCGCGCCGCCATGTTCACCGTGTGCCCGACGACCGTGTAATTCGAGCGAACCTGCGATCCGATATGCCCGACGGCAGCCGGTCCGGTGTGAATCCCGATGCCACACACCAGCGGGGTCTCGCCGCGCTGCACCCGCAAGCGATTCAACGCCGCCAGACGCTGCTTGATAGCCACCGCGGTGCGCACCGCACGCAGGGGATGGTCAGCTTGGGCCAGCGGGACCGAGTAGACCGCCATCACCTCATCCCCGACGAACTTGTCGATGAAACCATCGTTCTCGAAGATGGCGGTGGTGATGTGGGTGAAGTACTCGTTGAGCAACGCCGCAACGTTCTCAGGAGCGAGCCCGCCAGCCGCCGCAGTGAAACCGCGCAGATCGCAGAACATCACCGTAACCTCGCGAACCTCGGTGCGCTCCAGCACCCCCGGGTCCGCCTGGATCGCCTCGAGCACCGACGGTGATACGCTCTGCCCCAAGAGCACCTCGATTCGCCGAGCCCGGTCCGCCAAACGCCGCGTCTCCGCGCTCAGGATGATCCACTGGGCAGCCAGCCCGCTCCCCAGGGCGAAACCCATCACCACTACGGGACCCGCCACCGGCACCATCACGTGGCGGCTGAACAGCAGACCTGCCGCCCAGCTCCACCCTCCCAGAAAGACAAGCACGCCACCGGCCACGTATACGAACACCAACAGCGTGCCGAAGCGATGACGCCACCATCGGCGCGGATTCCAGGCAAGAAGACCCGCCGCCAGTCCCAGCAATCCACTGATCACCGGGTTCCAAAACCCCGAAGAGAACCGCGCGTCGAACCACCGATCGTCCAGCACCTGAGCCACCACGTTCGCGTGATAGTACACCCCGGGAACCATACGTTCGGACAGCGGCGTGGGAAACGAATCCTCAATCGTCCGCGTCGCCCCGATCAGCACAACCGCCCCATCAACCTGCTGCGCATCGAACCGGCCGGCGACCACGTCTTCGAAGGTCAGCACGGTCCACGCGTCGGGGTCCAGCGAGGCGTAGTCCACCAGCGTCCCGCATTCCACCCGGCGCGAACCCACGGTCGTGCCGCGCTCCGCACAGGCGATCGTCGCGGTGGCGTCCTCCTCCAGGACCCCGAACAACGCCGCCACCAGCGGAAAATGGGCCAAGTGCCTGGTGGGCTTCAGCTCTGCGTCGAGCACGGTGAGGCATGACTCCGGAGGAAGCCGCCGCAAGACACCATCCCCATCTGGATAGACCGTAATGACTCCCTCAGCGGGTCCACTCTCAAGAAACAACCCGGGGGCACGCTTCACCCGACCAGCCTGATGGGTGGCCCCCAGCAGGACGTTCGCGCCGGCGAGAGCTTCCGCCAGCGGTGCGTCCAACTCAGGATCCGTCAGCCCCTCAATCCAGAAGTCCAGCCCGATCACCAAGGCTCCGGCGTCAGCCAACCGGTTGACGGCTGCGGGAAGATGCTCGCGCAGACGGAAAGCCTGCTCCCCATGCGCAAGGGCTCGGCGAGATTCTTCGGTCAGCGTGACGATCACGATATCGGAGCGCACCGGAAGCGGACCGCGAGCTTGAAAACGCCAGTCGATGGAAAGGTCTTCGAGTCGATCGGTTGCCCCGGTCGACACCCACGCCGCCCCCGCGATCGCCACCAGCAAAGGGCAGATCAACGCCACCAGACGGGCCTGGGTATGAGTTAGCACCGGGTGGTGTTCGAGGTATCCCGTGGGGCTGCTCGGATCCACCTTCATAATCAGTCTGATCGGGCCAGCGAGGGTATGGATTCGGGCGTGCCATCACGCCGTCCCTGGGTCCCGGCGGCGGCGGAGTCCACCACGATCACAACCTGTCCCTCTCGAAGCAGGCTGGACCCCTCGGGACTGTTGCTCAGCTTCTCCGCATCCTCCGCGGCGAGGACCAAGCGGGTCTTCTGATCGCCCACCGTAGCTGCGCCCTTGACGACCACCCGGCGACGGGGGCGCCGCCGGGTCTGCGACGCCGGCTGGGTAGTGGGCTGGGATGTGGGTGACGCCGATTCGATGGACTCGCCCTCCGCCGGCTCGCGCCACGTCACCAGGCGCGCCCGGCCTGCCGCTCCCCCGCTCGGCGGTGGGGTAGCCCGGCTGTGCAGGCGCTCGAACGATTCTTCCGTCTCGACGAACCGTGCGGCAGGGCGACTCCGGGCGCCTTCCCCGGAAACTCGCGTCACGTCATAGAGCAAGGCTCCGCCCTCGGTCACCACCACGGGAAACAGCGAAGCCTCCAAACCCGTCCCCCGCGCGTCAATAACCAGCACGGCATCGCTCACATCAACATTCCCTTTCGCCAGCGGAACTGCCCGGAGAACCGTGCTGGCCACGTAACGACGATGGGCTTCATAGCACACGGATGCCACGCTCTTGACACCCCAGAGTGGCACGCGCAAGCGGACGTGCATCTCCGGCGGATCGAGATCCGGGCGCCACCGCACACTCGTAACTTCATGCCCCTTGACCACGCCATCCAACATCACGCGCCCATTACGCACGCCACCGGCGCGACCGTTGGCGTCGAGGTTGATACCCGCGGCACTGGCCAGGGCATTGGCAGCCGCATCCAGAGTCGCAGCCCGCTTGGCCATCAACTGTCCCTGGTTGTCCGTGCTCTCGGCGATCCCCCTCCCCGCAGCCTCCAGGTAACCTCCGGTCCAGTCAATCCGCCCCGTGGGACAGACCTGCTGGTGAGGTACAAAGCCCGCCACCAGATCCACCTCAACCAGGATCTCTCCGACCGAACCGCCGCCGACAGCCAGCACCGGTGCGGTCAACCAAAGGACGATTCCCAGACGTGTGCAGTCCATGCGTCATCCGCCTTTCGGCCCGAAGGGGCCACGCACCACCTGAAGTGTCCGCCGCGCAAGCGTTCCCAGAACTTAACCCAAAACCCCCCTCGCGGACAGAGAGGGATAGGACGGTCCCACGTTCCTGGAAACAGCCCTGTTTACATCGGCAGACTGACGGGTTCGCCGCGAGCGTGCATCGCATTCCGCCGCCAGGTCCGCAGCCCCAGCCCCCCGCCAGCACTGTCAGCCCTAGCCGAGTAATACGCATCACAGTTAAAGCTCGCGCGGAGCCAATCAGAGCCGCGACCGTCAGGGAGCGGTTTTTGGCGCGACTGCGCGGACCGGCTCCCTTACGCTCGTGGCTCTGACCGCGCGAGCTGTAAGTGGAAAGCGTATAAGCCCCCACCCTTTGCACCGGGCAAAGGACGGGGCACCCGCACACCCGCACCAGCACCAGCACCCGCACCCGCGCACCCGGCGCGCGATCACGCAGCGGCTGCAAACCCCTCTCCCCTGGGGGAGAGGGCAGGGTGAGGG
>JAAEQG010000540.1 GCA_024231775.1 bacterium | reverse complement strand
GCCCACTCCAGCCCGGCCACCGCGTGGGTGGCTCGCTCGTACTCGAGGTTCCTGTTGCCGAACGGAGGGGTGTACTCGTCCCCGTCAGGAGCCCGGTGGTACAGGCCGCCGGCCGCCTTGAGCACCAGGGGTTTGACCACTGTCCAGCGCACGGCGGCGCGGGGTCCAATGCCGAATGCGTTGATGCTTGCAAGGTGATCGAAGCGGACTCCCGGAATGATCAGCACCGGGCCGAGCTCTATTTCGTCCTGGACGTAGGCGCCGGTTTCCAGGTCGTTGTCGTCGATGTCGGCCCTCACGTGGTCGGAGTTGGAGAAGTTGAAGGAGACGTCTCCCTCCTTGGGGGGGCGGACCATGTTCGAATCCAGCTTGAGGTTCCATGCGGTGAGCTGAAGGCCTGTTGCCAGGGTGTTGTGCTTGCCGAGCTTGATACGCAGGTCCTCGCGGATATCGGCGGCGTTCCAGCTCCATTTCAAGTTGTAGGGACCGTACTTGCTGTCCTGGCTGAAGTTGAGAAAGGCCGGGGAGAAGTCCGACTCGATGATGCCCTTCTTGTAACGGTAGTGGATCGCTCCGTTGTGGGACTGGTTGATGAACTCGGCCTTGCCCGTCAGGGTGGGGTCCGCGTCGTCCACCGCGTCCTGGGCAAACGCGATTTTGTCGTACAGGCCGAATGCGTCTACGGTGATGGAGTTGTGGGCGTCAATCTTGTAGTGATACTTGCCCTGGTAGTCGTAGTAGACCGGGTAGGTGGTGAAGTTCAGACCGTCTATCTTGTCGTTAATGTTGGCACCCTCCATGATCAGATCGAGGGTTGAACGGCGGACTCCCAGGGCCAGTCCCATGTTCTCGTTGATCGGTCCCTCGACGACGGTGGAGGCGTCGATCATGGAGACATCCACATAACCGCCCCATCGATCGCTACGGGGGTCGCGGGATTTGAGATTGACCACGCCGCCCGTGGCCCGACCGTGCTCGGAGGTGAAGCCGCCGGTGTAGACGTCGAACTGGTCGAGCAACGCGCCGTTGTAGACCGACTTGGCGCCGCCGAAATGGAACAGCATGGGTACCCAGTGGCCGTCCAGGTAAACCTTGGAGTCCTCTGCGTTTGCGCCGCGAATGACGAGGGCATTGCCCTCGCCGCCGCCGCCTCCACGGGCCACGCCCGGTAGGGATTCGATGACCCTGACAGGATCGCCGCCGGAGCCGGG
>JAAEQG010000539.1 GCA_024231775.1 bacterium | reverse complement strand
GGCTTAGGTCCGCTGAGCGGGCAACGAATTGTAGGGCGGGGGTTTACCCGGGGTTTACTCCCCGCCGAGAAGCGCGTCTGGATTACCCCTGTCGTTTTTGGGTTGGGGTGCGCTCGTCGCAGTCCCTTAGAAGGCGACGGTCCAGCCCGAGGTCTTGCCCTGCTTTTTGGTGTACGACACACCGTGAACCTTGACTCCGTCAGGGGTCAGCAGCGACAGCTGTCCTCCTTTGTTCGCCAGGATCGCACCACTTCCGGTCAGGGTGATACGAAGGCACTCGCCAGCGGGCAGCTCCTGGGCCGGCAGCGGCTCGACTCGGCTCTGGTGGTCGCGCAGCTTCCAGCCGTCGAGATTCACCGCCTGGTCGCTGAGGTTTATCAGGGTGACGGTCTCGTTTCTGCGGTCATGCCCGTGCGGGTTGGGCAAAGCCGCCACGATGCGCATCGTCTGTCCCACTACCGGGGGCGTGATATCCAACGGGTGGCCGCGCTCGTCGGTGTGTAGGGCCTGATTCTGGAAGGCCAGAAACACGCCGACCCATTGGTCTTGGTCCGGGAAGTGGAGGATCAGTCCGCCGTCCTGGTAGATGCCGTTGTCCTGCCGCCACCGTCCGCCGTTGCCCTGGTTCATGTGAATGTCGTGGATGCCGCGGCCGGGAACAAAGCCGAAGTGCTTGTCCGCGTTTTCTTCGGGTCCCCAGGTCTCGCCAAAGGCATAGATGCGCGCCGTCTCCTGCCGCCGGGAGCGCTCGGTGTACATGGTGCACAGGTCGTTGAGGTCGTTGTCTGGGCCGGGAGCGTCGTGCGGTATCACCTTCATCTGCTCTACATCGAACAAGTTGCCGCGAAGGTAGTCGAGGGCCACCTGGCCCGGTCGCGACTCGAGCGGGTGGAGGCCGTCAGCCAGCTCCTTGAGCCCTTCAGTGAGCGCATGCTGAAGGTTATCGACCACGATGTACTTGAGCTCCGAGGGCTGGGCCGCGGACATGACGTTGACGGCAATTCGGTGCGAAACGTCACCGGCTGCCACCATGATCTGGAAATGTGGTGTGTCGTCGTCCCGCTCAGCCTGGGTGTCGGCGACGGTTCCCTTGAGGACGCTGTAGTTCTTAAGTGACATCAGGAATCCTTTCTGTTTGGTTAGGGACTCGGTTGATCGAAGCGCTGCGCAATGGTGGTCTCTCCCGTAGCCACGTTCGAAACGAGGGTGAGTATCAGAATCAACGGCACCAGTGCGCCAGACCGTCTCACTTTGCCACCTCAAATCCGTCTCATCGGACCATGACCGACAAGAAAACGTAACCGCTGCCCTCCGACAGAGTCCGATGTCAGAAACCGATCATACCACAAGTTTCCATGCAAGGTCGTCATCGAGTCATCGAAAGGACGACAATCCCATGGCGAATTGTGAGGGAGAAGGAAGCCGGGTGTCGGGTCTCGGGCCGATTTCTGCGGTCTCCGTGCCCCGGTTTGCCGGCGCGTTCAGCGGACGGAGCCAAAGCTAATTGCTAACCGCTAACAGCTAATTGCTCCCGGCGAAGCCGGGTCTCGCACGGCCAGCGGAGGGCTTTACTTTGGGACCTGCCTTGCTTATCGGGGTGAACCGCTCCCGTGCTCCTGACATGGAGATGCTCTCGACGTAGTAGTAGTAGGTTTTTGTGGGATCGATCATGTCGTCTGTGAAACGGTACTTGTGAACATCGTCACTGGTGCCGGCGCCCTCGATCGG
>JAAEQG010000538.1 GCA_024231775.1 bacterium | reverse complement strand
TATCAGAGGGTTGAAACGTTTGATATCCAAGGATCCTCCCCGACGGTTTTCGAACAGACCGGCCATAGTGGCCGTGACCGGATCACAACCGGCGAAGGAATCGTCTTCGCAGACATAGTATTGATGAGTCACCGCGTCACCGTCGGGATCGCTCGCCTTGTTCCATTGGAGAACCACCGGGGCGTCCACGGCAGCGCCATTGGAGGGAGACACCAAGTCCGGAACGCCTGGGGCGCTGGTGTCGGGAGCCGCCATGGTGGCGACTTCCAATATGGTCACGGCGCTCTGTAGATTGGGGGAGCTTTCGTCGTCCTCGGCCGCCAGGTAGATATCGTAGGCGGTGGCTTCCTCCAAACCCGTCAGGGAGGTCACGGTATCGGTGTCGGCGGCGGTCACGTCGATGCTGCCGGATTCGATGGCCGTCTCTCCGGCGCTGCCGGTGCCGGCTTCGACTTCCGCCGGGGTGGGGGCGGCAGCTCCATCCGCCAGGACTACATAATAGGCGGTGCCAATCTCGTCCAGTTGCACCACCAGATCCAGGGCGTTCTCCGTCACGTTCTCGGCTTTGGGGTATCCGGGGGCGAAATCGGGCGCGGTGATATCGGGCACGGTGACGACTTCCAGTTTGGTTACGCCGGATTGCGTGTTGGGAGAGCTTTCGTCGTCCTCGGCCACCAGGTAGATATCGTA
>JAAEQG010000537.1 GCA_024231775.1 bacterium | reverse complement strand
GATGGCCTGATCGTCGGCCACAAAAACCCGGATCACACGCTCATTCGCTTGACTCATCACCTACATCCACCTCCACCTGTACCCTCGTTCCGGTTCCTGGCGCGCTCTGCACCGTCAACCGCGCTCCCAACTGCACCGCCCGTTCCTCCATCCCCCGCATCCCCAACCCGCCCCGCTCCCGGATGGCGGACGGATCAAAACCCACTCCGTCGTCGCCGACCTCCATGATCACCGTTTGCCGTTCCTGCCGCAGCGAGACGCGCACGCCGCGGGCCTGGGCGTGTTTGAGCACATTGTTCAACGCCTCTTGGGCGATGCGGTATAATCCTTCCTCGACCTCGTCGGGCAAACGGCCTTCCAGCGCCACGTCGAACGACGTCTTGAGCCTGGCCCGCCCCTCCACCGCTTCCAGCCGAGCCTCCAGGGCCGCAGCCAATCCCTCTTGTTCCAGGACCGGGGGGCGTAATTCAAAGATCAACAGCCGCATCTCGCCGAGCGCCTCCCTGGCCGCGATGCGCACCTCGCCCAGGTGACCGGCGACCACGTCCGCCTGCCCCGACGACAGCAAACGCGCCGCCGCCTCGGCGTACAGCGTGACGCCGTACAACGACTGGGTCACCGAATCGTGCAG
>JAAEQG010000536.1 GCA_024231775.1 bacterium | reverse complement strand
AAGGAGGGAAAGATATGGTAAAGCGCAATCTCAAAGTCTTGACGATCGTTGGGCTGCTACTAATCTTCAGCCTATCGGCTTCGGCCCAGACCAGGACAGGTCGAATCCTGGGTCAGGTCGTCGACGAGAACGACTCACCAACACCGGGCGTGACCGTGACCGTCGTCAGCACCAACCTGATGGGGACAAGAACTGCGATCACCGGCGACACCGGAGCCTACCGCTTCGCCGCCCTCCCGCCCGGGTCCTACCAGGTGACGGCAACCCTGTCCGGCTACCAGGTCCAAACCCTGGAGGCAGTCACTGTCAGCATCGGCTCTACTGCCAGGGCCGATTTCAAATTGCAGGTCGCATTCTCAGAGGAGATCGTCGTCACCAGCGACCTGGCGATGGTGGACACCACCAGCTCGAGCCCTTCCACCACCTACGGCGCCGATTTCCTCGAGGATCTCCCGACCACCCGTAACTTCTACGACATCATGGCGGTCGCTCCTGACATCAGTCTCGCCTCCGAGGACTCGGACCGCTTGGTCGCCGGGGGCTCCAACGTCCAGTCCAACAACTGGTTCATCGACGGCATCGAGACCACCGCACCGGAGACCGGCACCGCCTGGATCGTTGTCAACCCTGACGCCATCCAGGAGGTCCAGATCATGCACATCGGCGCTCCGGCCGAGTATGGCAACATGCTGGGAGCGGCCCTGAATGTGGTGACCAAGTCCGGGTCCAATACCTTTGAGGGCGGGCTCAACGCCTACCTGTATGACGACTCCCTGACCGACTCCAACATCGACTTCGACTCGGAATTCCCCGAGTACCACCAGGAAGAGTACTGGGACGTTGCCGCTACTCTGGGCGGGCCGATCGTCAAGGACCGCCTGTGGTTCTTCGCCGCTTACGAGTACTGGCGAGATAACCACACCTTCCCTGGCAGCGACCCCTCGGTCAATCCGACCCATTATGCGGATCGCATCGACTTCAAGCTGTCGGGCCGGCTCAACGAGAAAAACCTTCTCGACGTGAAGTTCCAAACCGACGACTGGGGCTACCCGGATCCAGCCAGCGAGTACTACACGCCATCGGCGTCAGCGGGCGAAGTCGGTGAAAACATGGCCTGGGGGATCAACTTCCAGTCGATTTTTTCCGACCGCACCTTTTTGGAGGCACGGTACACCGGTTTTAAGGTCAACGACGACTATCTCTCCCAGACTGGCAGCACCGAGGCCGCCTACTTCGACTACTCGCCACCGGGTGGTGGGCCGACGACCAACTGGGGTGGCGTGTACTTCCCCTGGACCTACGACACTACTCTCGACCAGGGGAGCGTTACCGTCACCCACTTCGCCGACGACTGGGTAGGCGGTGACCACGACTTCAAGTTCGGGGTTCAGGTGAGCAAGGGTACCGCCAAAACCCAGGTTGCGCCGTCGGCCACCGGGAACTACTACTACCACTACACCTACGAGTACGATGACTACGCCTACGAATACTACTACAAGGTCGAGGGTACGCCCTACTTCTACGGCAACGAGCAGGAGTCGCTATCAGTTTTTGCCGACGACTCCTGGTCGGTCGGCGACCGGCTGACCCTCAACCTGGGCCTGCGCTACGACTACCACAAGGGTACCGTGCCTGCCTATGATCGCCTGGACGGTAACGGCAATCCAACTGGAGAGGTCATACCGGGTGTCAATCCGGTTTTTAAGTGGAGGAATCTCTCGCCTCGCCTTGGTTTCGCCTACGCCTTGGGAGCCGACCAGCAGACCGTGATTCGCGGCTCCTTCGGGGTTTATTATGACGGCAACGTGGGTGGCAACTGGAACTACCCGGCGCCCGAAACACCGGGCACCACGACCTATCTCGGGGACTCGTGGACCGGTCCTTGGGAATACGGCTGGGATTGGGTCCCGGGCGGATCTTTCAGCGTCGACCCCGACCTGAAGGCGCCGCGGACCTTGCAGTACTCCATCGGCTTCGAGCACGCCTTCGCCGACAAATACTCATTCAGCGTCACCGGCCTGTACAAGGACACCACCGATCTGGTCGGCTGGGAGATCATGGACGATGGAGAGTACGAAGAGCTGGCGTTCACCGATCCTTTCACCGGGAATCAGTACACCCTGCTCGATCCGATCGTCTCCCCAACCGTGCGCAAGGGCAACCAGCCGGGCTTTACCATCGATCCCGACGCTGACGAGTACTGGCAGGAGTACTGGGCGGTAATTCTGACCTTCGAGCGGCGCTT
>JAAEQG010000535.1 GCA_024231775.1 bacterium | reverse complement strand
TAGGTCAGCCCAGGGCAACGCCCTGGGTTCTCGTGAGCGAGACAGACACAAGCCCTGAAAGGGCGGGATAGCCTTAGTGCGCCCTTTCAGGGCTAATGTTGCTTCGGACATTCCGTCCCAGGGCGTTGCCCTGGGCTGTCATAGTGCGCCCTTTCAGGGCGAAAAGGATCGTCCAGACGCGGCGATGATCGCTCGGAGACAATCGCTCGACGACAGAACGCTCGACGACAGAACACTCGAAAGCTCGCCCATACCGTCACGCCCCCTTCGCCCCCCGACACCTCCCTGACTCCGCCGCCGCCCCGCCTTGTGGACACGATCAACCGAAATCTGTACATTCCGACTCCAGTGGAGTCGGGCGGTCCCTCTCCGCCGGGCGGCAACCGTAACTGCCGCTCAACACTGAGGTTAAGCAAGCCCACGTTCCGGGCTCGGCTGTACAGGAGACACCTCGTGGCCCGTTTGCACGAGTACCAGGGAAAGGCATTGCTCAAAACTGCGGGAATCGACGTGCCCGCCGGTGGACCGGCAGCCACGCCTGAGGAAGCCCGCCAGATCGCCGCCGGAATCGGCAAGCCCGTCGTCCTCAAGATCCAGGCGTGGACCACGGCCCGGGCGAAGCTCGGCGGGATCAAGTTCGCCGACACCCCGGAAGAGGCTGCCCAGATTGCTGGTCAGCTTCTCGGAATGAAGGTCGGTTCGTTCACCGTGGACCGCGTGCTGGTCGAGGAGAAGCTGGCTATCAAAACCGAATGCTTCGCCTCGATCATCGTGGACGACGCCGCAGCCCGACCGCTACTCCTGTTCAGCCTAGCTGGTGGAAGCGGGATCGAAGAGCGGGCCGCCGCCGGCGGAGTCAGCGTCGGCCAGCAGCATCTCGACGTCGCCACCGGGCTGCCGGACTACGAAGCCCGCAATCTGGTCCGACGCTTGGGCATCGCCGGGAAGACCCAGGTGCGGATGGCTGGGGCGCTGGTCAAGCTGGCTGCCTTTGCGATCGCGAAGGAAGCTCGATCCGCCGAGATCAACCCCCTGGCAGTCACCGAGGACGGGCGCGTGGTAGCTGCTGATTGCAGGTTCACCATCGATGACTACGCCGTCTTCCGCCATCCGGAGCTGGGCATCGAGATCGCCCGGGAGATGGACCATCCGCCTACGGAACTCGAGCGTATCGGTTACGAGGTCGAGAAGAACGACCACCGGGGGACGTTCTACTTCGCCCAACTCGCCCAGGGGTTCGCCGCGAACGAGGGCTATCTCGGTTTTCACGGCGCCGGCGGTGGCGGTTCGATGATGAGCATGGACGCGATCACCAAGGCAGGCTTCAAGATCGCCAACTTCACCGATACCTCGGGCAACCCGTCGGCAGCCAAGGTCTACCGGGCTGCCATGATTATTCTGTCCCAACCGAACCTGGACGGCTACTTCGGCAGCGGATCGGGCGTAGCCAGCCAGGAGCAGTTCCACTCCGCCTACGGTTTGGCGAAAGCGTTTTACGAGATGAACCTCTCGATCCCGGCGGTGATCCGCCTGGGGGGCAATAGCGAGGACCGGGCAGTGCAGATCCTCACGGACTTCTGCAAGGACCTGCCCGCTAAGGTCGAGGGTTATCGCAAGGACGACACCCCGGCGTTCTGCGCCGAACGCATCACCGCCCTGATCGAAAAGGCTAAGAACCGCCCCCGTCAGCCGATGGCCAAGCGCAAGTTCACGCCACCGGAGCACGGGGTCAGCTTTCCGATCAACGGCGGGACCGCATACGTGGACTACGACAAGTGTGACGAAGCCACCAACGCCGTGCTCCTCGAATACGGCAAGGGCATCTTCGAGATCAAGGACGGCAAGCCGGTGCTAGCCCTGAGCGAGGAAGCGGTGGCGGGCAAGGACAGCGAGCTGATCGCCTGCGAGGTCGAATGCCGCGGTCGGGGGCAGGACGCGATCTACGTTTCGCTACCCATCGCGGGGATGAATGGAGAATAGAGAATGGAGAATGAAGAACACAGCCCGCCGCGACACCCGACGGACAGCGCCCTTCTCCATTCTCAACTCCCCATTCTCCATTCCTCATGCGTCTCTGCGCTCCAATCCCATTCGGGTGGAGGCATGGATTGATGTTCGAGCATTTCAGTGATCGAGCTCGAAGGGTGATGGCGCGAGCCAATCACGAGGCAGGCTACAGTGGGCGCGAATGCATATGTGCCGACCACATTCTCCTCGGGCTACTGGATGAAGAGGGGGTCGGTGTAGCCGCGTTGCGGATCCTGAACGTGAACCTGCGCAGTGTGAAGCTGGACCTGGAGAAGGTCACGGGACCACGTGCAGATGTGCCCAAGGTCGGGAGGTTGCCGCTGGACGCTGGCGCAAAGAAGGTCATAGAATGGGCGATAGAGGAAGCCCGCGGCCTGAGGCACAACTATGTAGGAACTGAGCATCTGCTGCTTGGACTGCTGCACAATGAGGAAACCGTTGCCGGACAGGTGCTGATTGGCTTTGTGGAGATGGAGAATGTCAGAGCGGGGGTACTGGAGGTGCTGGGACAGGGTCCGCCGCTTCCCGCGGAGGCAAAGCTGCCCCGTGCGAGCACCATAAACTTCGATCGGTTCGCCGATGACCTGCTTCTGATCCGACTACTAGAGTTTCTGGATGCTCACGAAGGGCGCATCCACCCGGTGGTGCGCGACGCAGCCTACGAAGAGGCGATGCGCCTGCGCGATGTCAAGGTGGAGCTCCAACGCCACATCGACGCAGCGTTGGCGAAGCTCAAAGAGGTGTCCGACGAGGAAGAACCAAAGGATGCGCTAGGTTAGCGCCGCGAGCGTGCTGCTGATTCCCGGAATGCATGGCTGACGCGCCCGATTGCATTCCAGTCCTTCTCGGTTAGAGGTATGGTTTGATGTTTGAACGTTTTAGTGATCGAGCTCGCAAGGTGATGGCGTTGGCCAACCAGGAGGCTCAGGGTCTGAAGCACGAGTATATCGGTACCGAACATATCCTGCTCGGGATGCTCCATGAGGGAATGGGCGTCGGGGCGGATATGCTGCGCGACTTTGGAGTCGACCCCGCCAAAGCGCGCGTGGAGCTTGAAGCGATCATCAGGCCTGGCACGGTGGAGGGGACGGTCGGCAGGCTTCCACAGCACCAGCGGGTGAAGAACGTGATCGAGCACGCCGTCGAGGAGGCGCGAGGCCTTGGGCACCACTACGTCGGTACGGAACATGTCCTGCTCGGCCTGCTGCGCGAGGAAGGCAGCCTGGCGGCCCAGGTGCTCGCGAAGCTGAATCTCAATGTCCAAGACGTCCGCGCCAAGGTGGGCGACCTTCTGGCTATGCCCGAGGGCTTCTCGGGGTCGACGCCCGGCGCAGCCTCCTCCGCCGGCGATCGACGGAACCATCCACTCGTTCGTCGCCTGCTAACGATCCTGGAACGGCACGAATCACTGCTGGACCAAGCTATTCAGGCAAGCGACCAGCACAAGGCTGCAGGATTGAACGAATCCATGCAGGAGTTGGAAAGACACTTGGAGAAGATGAGCAGGGCGCTGGAGGACTAGTGCTCCATCACGCATCGTTTGATGGCGTAACCAGAACCGAGCCGCGACCGTCAGGGAGCGGACTCCCCAGAGCGGCGGACACCTCAGTCAACCGCTTCCTCACGGGCGCGGCTCGGTGTTTGTGGGCGCCCCAACGGAGTTAGCGAAGTGGCTATACTGATTGACGAAACCAAGAAGGTCATTGTCCAGGGTATCACCGGGCGCGAGGGTATGGCTCGCACCAAGCTGATGCGCGAGTTCGGGACGCAGGTGGTGGCGGGGTGTACGCCCGGCAAGGGCGGGCAAGAGGTGCTCGGCGTTCCGGTGTTCGACACCATCGAAGAGGCTAAGGAGCGCGTCGGGGAGATCGACATCTCCGTGATCTTCGTGCCGGCGGCGCTCATAAAGTCAGCCGCCCTGGAGGCTATCGCCGCGGGAATCAAGCTGCTGGTACTGGTGCCCGATCGCGTGCCCATCTTCGACGTGATGCACATCTCCCGAGCAGCCGAGGCGGCGGGGGCCCGCTTCGTCGGGCCGAACACGCTCGGTGTGCTCTCGGTCGGTCGCGGGGTGCTGGGCATGATCGGCGGTCGGGCAGAGTCCGCCCGCAAGTGGTTCAAGCCCGGACGCGTTGGTGTCGCCTCGCGCAGCGGAGGGATGACCTCCTCCACGGGGTACTACCTTTCGCAAGCCGGGATCGGACTCTCCACCCTCTGTCATGTCGGCGGGGATTCCATCATCGGAACGCCCCTGCCGGACGTGGTCGAGCTGTTCGAGGACGATCCGGACACCGATGGGGTGGTCATGTTCGGCGAGATCGGCGGTACCCAGGAGGAACGCGTCGCCGACCTGATCGAGCAGAAGCGCTACACCAAGAAGCTGGTGGCCTACATCGGTGGGGCTGCCGCCAAGGAAGGCACCCGGTTCAGCCACGCCGGGGCGATCATCGAAGGGGGGCGGGGCACGCACGAACAGAAGGTCAAACGCCTCCGCAACGCGGGGGCTACCGTGGTCGAAGCGTTCGGCGATCTGCCCGACGCCGCCAAGAAGGTTTTCGGTTGACGGGAGCGTTGTGTCCCCCACCTCGAGATCCGCCCGCGGGCGGGTCAACGAGATGGGCCACCCGTGGCGCACTTTCCAGCCATATCACACCAGCGGCCCTGCGCCGGCCAGTTGACAGGGGGGAGCACCAGTCCCACAGTAGAGCCTATCCCATCCCCCTCTCCACCTGGAGGAGAAAGGGGCTTGGGAATGATCTCCTGCTAACTCCCCAAGCGAAGAGGTGTCCATGGCCCGACACGACGGACGAAAACCCGCCCAACTCCGCCCGGTCTCGATCATCCGCAGGTTCACGCGGTTTGCCCCGGGATCGGTGCTGATCAAGTGCGGCGAGACCCACGTACTTTGTACCGCCATGTGGCAGGAAGGCGTCCCGCCGTGGCGCAGCGGGCGAGGCAGCGGGTGGGTCACCGCGGAGTATGACATGCTTCCCGGAGCCACCCCGGACCGCCGGCGGCGCAATCGCCAGCGCGTGGACGGACGCACCCAGGAGATTCAACGCCTTATCGGACGCTCCCTGCGGGCGGTCGTGGATCTCGATCTTCTGGGCGAGAACTCGATACTGCTGGACTGCGATGTGCTGCAAGCCGACGGCGGAACGCGCACCGCCAGTGTCACCGGGGCGTACGTAGCCCTGTACGATGCTGTTAAACATGCCCTGCGCGAGAAGCTCATTGCCCGCACGCCGCTGCGCGATCGGATCGCCGCGGTGAGTGTGGGGCGGGTGGCTGGTCGGCTGTTGGTGGACCTCGACTACGCCGAGGACTCCACCGCGGATGTCGATCTCAACGTGGTCATGACCGGGGCTGGAGAGTTCGTCGAAGTGCAGGGCACCGGCGAAGGCCATACCTTCTCGGGCGAAGAGCTGACCCGGATGGTGGGGTTGGCTTCGCGGTCCATTCGACAACTGTTTCGTGCCCAAAAACAAGCCCTGGCAACCAAGTAGCACCTGTGCGGAGCGATGGTCATGCGCTGGGATAGACGACGCGGAGTTCTGTTAGCCGGACTGTGGGCGATAACGACCGGCGGCTGTGGTGATGGCTTGAGAACCGGCGGCGGATGGTTCACTCCCGAGGGTGAGCCGTGGACGATTCGCTGCCTGACGCTCGGCGGACCCGATCGGCAACGGACCGCGGATTCCGTCGCGGAGACGTTGAGAAGCACGCCGTCCATCGACCCTGACAAAGTATCCGTGGAGCATGGAGCGGAGGAGTCCGCGGTCTACTTTGGCACGTACTACCGCCTGATCGGCGCCGAGACGCACCGCTTGGAGTTCACCAAGGCGATGCACCGCGACATGCTGGCGCTCAAAGCACTCGGCGTTCCCGGCCAAGGTCACTACTTCGCCGAGGCGAAGTTCGTGCCCGTCCCCACGCCAAACGTCGGCGACCCAGCCTTGTCTTTGGACTGGAACAAGGGGGTCTACTCCCTACGTGTGGCGGTCTTCGCCAACGAACCCGGCTTCTACGAACGCAAACGCGCCGCCGCAGCCTACGCTGCCGAACTCCGCAAGATGGGCTATCGAGCATTCTATCGCCACGGTGCGATTCACAGCGAAGTCTTCGTGGGCGAGTTCGGCGAAGACGCGGCTGAGACAGTCGTGGGACAGACCGCACCAACCGGCTACGCCGGCGGGCACACCCTCCTCGGGATGGAACTCTACAGCCGCGAAGTCCGCGCCCTCCAGAGAAAAGAGGACTTCGCCTACGAGCGCTGGAACATGCACCGCCGTAGCGAAACCATCTCCGGCCGGAAGGCGTACACCGCATCCAAGGTGATACGCATCCGGGACGAAGCGGGTGAGGAAGCATGGTGAAGCGGGCGAGCTTGCTCATCGCCACGTCGAACCTCGGCAAGCTGCGGGAGATTCGCGAGGTTCTGGCAGACGTGGACGTGGCGCTGACTACCCTCGACGAGTGGGGCGAGCTGCCCGAGGCGGTCGAGGACGGAGCAACCTTCGAAGCCAACGCTCGCAAGAAAGCGTTACACTACGCGCGGCTGACCGGGTTGCGAACCCTGGCGGATGATTCGGGGCTCGAAGTCGATGCCCTGGGCGGTCAGCCGGGAGTCATCTCCGCACGGTTTGCCGGGCCGGCGCAGGACTCATCCGCGAACAACGCCAAGCTGATCGCCGACCTGCAGGGCGTTCCGGCAGCGGAGCGCTCGGCGCGGTTTCGGTGTGTCATCGCTATCGCCGATCCCGGTGAGGTCCGGGCCGTCGCCTCCGGCGTGCTCAAGGGCGAGATCATAGACCAACCGCGCGGCGCCTGCGGGTTCGGGTACGACCCGTACTTTCTACTGCCCGAACTTGGCCGGACCACCGCGGAACTCGACCCGGCGTACAAGAACCGCATCAGCCATCGCGGCTTGGCGCTGCAGGCGATCCGGCCCCGCCTTATAGCACTGCTTGCCTCAGACTGAGAAGCACAGATCAGTAACGGCCGGCGGGGATGCCAGCAGCCGCGGACTCGAGTTCATACCCCACCTCGATATCCGCCCAAGGGGCGGATCAACGAGATGGGCCACCCGACCACCACCAGAAGGGATGCGGCACCCGGACGCGGCACAAGAACCCAGCCGCGGATTGGCGAGGATGATCGCGGATTAGGGTATCTTTCAATCCGGGTTGATCGGCGAGTATCCGCGGCCAAACAAAGACTCCGTCCCCCACCTCGAGATCCGCCCAAGGGGCGGATCAACGAGATGGGCCACCCGGCGCTGCAGGCTATCCGGCCCCGCCTGGTGGCGCTGCTCGACTCAGAATGAACGGGAGACACCCGGATAGTTGTTCCTGGGCTCGCCACGGCTATAATCCCCGCTCCTTAGCAGCCCAACCGACTGAATAGCGGGAGTCCTCTCATGCCCGGTCAACTGGTTCCTTCCGGCATGTTCTTCACCAAGGGTGTAGGTAAGCACCGTCACAAGCTGCAGGCCTTCGAGGCTGCTCTGCGCGATGCGGGCATCGCGCCATTCAACTTGGTAAAAGTTAGCAGCATCTTCCCCCCGCATTGCAGAATCGTCCCCAAGTCCAAGGGAATCGCCAGTCTTCAGCCGGGGGGAATCGTCCATTGCGTGCTGGCGGAGGAGCATACCAACGAACCGAATCGGCTGACTTGTGCAGGCGTAGGGTTGGCGGTTTCCGCGGACGAGAGTCACTTCGGGTACATCTCCGAGCACCACGGCTACGGGCTGACCCGGACCAAGTGCGCCGATCTGGTGGAGGATATGGCGGCGAGCATGTTGGCCACCACTTTGGGGATCGAGCTGGAACCCGACAAAGCCTATGACGAACGCCGGGAAATCTATCGCAGCAAGGGACTGGTGGTGCGCACCCGGGCGTACGTGCAGACTGCTGAAGGAGACAAGAACGGTTTGTGGACCACCGTGCTAGCCGCGGCTGTGTTCATCTATTGACGACTCGGCGTTGTCCGACAATTCCCGTAGCGGTCGGCGTCCCCGCCGACCGTCGGCCTGCGAGACGCAGGCCGCCACGAAGCCAAGTTGTCAGACACAGGCCAGTCGGTCTCCACGGTCGCAAGGTGGCGTCAACCCCTGGTGGGTGGCGAAGGAGTTTAAGGACGCAGAGCACATGCAGACCCGCCCGCACAACTTTCTGGGGCTCGAACCGGAGTTCAGCGATTGCGCTCGGGCACGTTTCGTGGTGTTGCCCATCCCTTACGACGCCACCGCGTCCTTCCGCCCGGGCAGCCGTTTCGGTCCTGACGCCATCATCGCCGCCTCGGAGCACCTCGAACTGTTCGACGAGGAGTTGGGGGCTGAGTTCCACGAATGCGGAATCGCCACGCTCGACGCCCTGGCTCCGAGCGCGGGTGGACCCCAGGC
>JAAEQG010000534.1 GCA_024231775.1 bacterium | reverse complement strand
TCAACTGCTGTGTTTTTCATACTCTCACTCTGCTTCAAAACAGCGGATTGGGCGGACCGCAGACGATCCGAAGATTGTCCGATCCGAAAATCCTCCCAATCCGTGTTCTATACAGCCCGCAACGCCCGCCACACCCGCTCCGGCGTAAAAGGCAGCGAGCGAATGCGGACGCCGGTGGCGTGAGCTATAGCGCTCGCCACCGCCGGAGCGACGGCATCCTTGGGAATCTCGGCCACCGCCTTGGCTCCGTAGGGGCCGCTTGGCTCGTAGGTTTGCACCAGAATGACGCCCATCTCTGGTACCTCGTCGGCGGCAAAAATCTTGTAATCCCGCAAATCGGTCGTCAGCAACCGTCCGGCGCTGTCGTACACCATCTCTTCGCACACCGTATAGCCCAGCGCCTGGATCAGCCCGCCATCCACCTGCCCAGAGGCGGTGATCGGGTTGATGACGGTGCCACAGTCCACTGCAAAGACCAGCCTTTTCACCTCCACCTGGCCGCTCTCCACGTCCACCTCCACCTCGGCATACTGCGCGGCAAAGGGCGGTGGGCTTTCATAACTCATGTGGCTGGCGGTCGCCATGATCTGATGTTGGTCGGCCTGGTGGAGCGAATGGAGCGCCACCTCTGCAATACTGACAGAGTCGCCGTCGGGGGTCCAGACGCAGCGGTCCTCCAGATACATTCGTTCCGGATCGACCCCGACGAGCAGATGTTTGGCCGCGTGCTCGATGATCTGCTGTCGGGCCTGCTCGGCTGCCTTGAGCACCGCGTTGCCACTGATATAAGTGGTGCTGCTGGCGTACGCGCCGGTGTCAAAAGGAGTCATGTCGGTGTCGGAAGAGTAGATGATAATGTCTTCCAACGGGACGCCCAACGTCTCGGCCGCGATCTGGGCCAGGATAGTGTCAGAGCCGGTCCCCAGGTCGGTCGCGCCGACGGTGAGGTTAAGGCTGCCATCGTCGTTGAGTTTGATGGCCGCCGCGCCCATATCCATCCCGGCGATGCCGCTGCCGTGCATCGCCACGGCAAAGCCCAAGCCGCGCCGGATGTACGGGCGTTCGGGGTC
>JAAEQG010000533.1 GCA_024231775.1 bacterium | reverse complement strand
GTCAGGAACCTGCTCCCCACGACGGAGCGCAACTCCGCGGTCTCGCTCGGACCGATGACCAGAAACTCACCGGGTTCGAGGCGTGCATCGGTGCCCAGCTCGTCGTATAGCTCTCCTTCGTACCGGGGCGCCTCGCGCAAGCGCCCGTCGATGTTCTGCCAGTGCCTGGAGGCGCTGTACTTGCGTAGCTCCGGCGTCACCCGCACCATGGTCCGTTCCGGGCGGGTCGGATCGAGGGCGTAGTCTATGTGCAGGAACTTGGCTCCGCCATCGAAGGTTCGCCCGACCAGGCGACCATCGCGCCGGTAGACGAAGACCGAGTCGCCGTCCTCCAGCTCACCCAACCGGAGGCTGAGCGGCGCCCCGCTGCGGACGATGTGCCGGGCCCGCAGGCTGCGCGCTCCGGTTATCTCGAATAACGCCCGCAGCGCCGGCCAAGCCTCCGCCTGGCCCCGGCCGATCCGCAGCCCGTTCCGGGCCAGCAGGCCGGTGAGCACGGTGTCGGAGCGGGTCTCGTCAACGTGATTCCACACCTTGCGGGAATGGCGCACCGCATCCACCGGAAGATCCACCCGGAGTACGTCAAAGGTCAGATGCAGCCGGATCGGATCGTCACCGGTCGCCAGGGTGCTGGGCCGATCCGACTCGGTGAGCATCGGCTGACCGTCGACCAGCGCTGGACGACGGGCCGGAACAGCCGAGGGCGCCCGCTCCATCGGAAACAGCGGATCGCCACACCCCGAGACCCCCGCCGCGGCGGCGACCATGATGAGCTGCAACAGGTTAAGTCGCCAAGCTGCTCGCACGCTATCCGTCGCCTCGAACTGCACTACCTGGTGAAGAGCCATCCTCTCCTGGACCGGGTGTTATCATCGCACCAATCCGGTCGTCCAGCAATGCCACTCCCCCACCACCGCAACGGGTGCGTGACAGTATGGGCGGGCTTTTGAGCGTTCTGTCTTCGAGCGATTGTCTGCGCGCGTGGATGGCCCTCTTCGCCCTGAGAGGGCGCTCTATGACAGCCCAGGGCAACGCCCTGGGGCAGGATTGCCCGAAGCAACGTGAGCCCTGACGGGGCGAAGTGAAGCTATGTCGCCCTTTCAGGGCTAGTGCATGTCTCGGCCACGAGAACCCAGGGCGTTGCCCTGGGCTGATCTATGGCGCCCCGTTGGGGCTTCTCGATGCGTTGGCAAAATGGAGGCGCGGTAGGCCGCATCAGTCCGCCCAAACTGTCATGGACCCCACCGCGACCGAAGCACACCGAGCTGCCAAGTGTAACGCCGGGGCTGCGTTACGACAGCCGTCCCCGCATGCTCACCCTTCGGGATGAGCATGGCACCCAGGGATGCTCGCCGTTCGGATGGGTGGCCGGGGTCACCGGGCTAGACGGTGGGAAGACGGGCCATGATATGGTACTATGGCTGGCCACCTGTGGTGAGGCGGGCACGTGGAGTGAAACGGCCAGCACGACGATCGGGGCGGAGACGCGGTCAGCAGGATGGGCGGCCCAGCGGTTGCCGTACGGCGTTTTGTGCGCATATGATGGCTTGGCGAGCGAAGGAGAAACATACATGAAACAAGTCCACCGGCTCACGGGGTTCATCGAACGCGAGGGTGACGGCTATGTTTCGCTGTGCCCGGAACTAGACCTTGCCAGCCAGGGCGAGACCATCGAAGAGGCTCGGCAGAACTTGGTCGAGGCGCTCGAGCTGTTCTTTGAAACCGCCGATCCGTCTGAGATTCAGCAGCGGATGCGCACCGAGGTCTACGTGACCCCGATCGAGGTGGCCGTTGGGTAAGCTCCGAACCCTCTCAGGCCGCGAAGTCTGCCGGATCCTGAGCGAGCACGTCTTCGCCGAGGTCCGTCGCCGCGGTAGTCACGTCGTGATGCAGCAACGCACCGAAGATTCGACCGTCACGGTCCCGGTTCCGATCCACAGCGAGTTGAAGACCGGCACCCTCCACTCGATCATCCGGCAGTCCGGTTTGCCGCGGTCACTGTTCGAGACCCAGTGACACCGAATCACGACTGGGGTGGATCATCCCCAGTCCACAACGATTGGGGCGTAGGCAGAATCGCCAACTCAGAGCACAGGTTGGAGAGATTGACAAGCGCCCCTGAAACTGCACAAGACAGGTCCGCGCCTGGGCAGGGCACCCCGCCGGAGTACCCACGAATGCCGTTTGAATGGGAACCAGCCTACCGAGACGAGCGCAGCAAGCTGATTGACGGAGAGCACGATTACTCAAAGAGCTATGACAAGTATCTCCTGACTCTCAGCGGCGGCGCTCTGGCGCTCTCAGTGACATTCACCCACGACATCATCGGTGACGCCCCAGTCCGCGCCCCCGCGCTCATAGTTCTTGCCTGGATTGCGTTTGCTCTATCAGTCGCCGCGACACTTGTCTCCATCCAGCAGAGTGGTCCCTTGTTCCGCAACTTCCGGGACATTATGGACCGCATGGCACAACACGCCGGGAACACGTTCTCATGGACAGAGGTCCGTACCGAACAGTCGAAACTCCGGCGCCTGGCACTCATGGACTGGCTGAACAACGGGAGCCTTGTCTTATTTCTGTTAGGTGTTATACTGCTTCTGTCGTTTACTCGCTGCAACCTTGGAGGAGCAACGTCCATGGCCGAAAAAGCAGAACCGCAACCCAAGGTCGTCAATGAAGGCGCGAAGCCAGCCCGGGCCCCAGTTGATGTCAACCCTACCACCACCGTTTCCCCCGGTTTCCGTAGGAGGGCGGGAAAGCCTCCGCTTGCACCGGTTGACGTGGCGCCGCCGAATCCGCCGCCGGCAGAACCAGCGCCGCCTCAACCCGCACCTTCAGAACCGACACCAACCCCGCCGTCCGATGGAAAGGGCTAGTGGGCGCACGCGTGACGTTTGACGCATCCTCCACGTGTGGGCCTGGGTCTACCGTGTGGAGGCACGTACGGCCGCACACAGCAACCGCATTGGCTGACGCTGTGGACCGCAACCATGGCACAAAGAAACGGTCCGCCGCCAAGCCTGAGACCGCGGCCACAGCCTGCATCGGACGGTCGGCGGCCTACATCGACTACATGCGCTCGCGCTGCGTCGAGCTTGCTCGCGTGCTCAAGAAGACCGGCAGCTTCTATTACCACTGCGACTGGCACGCCAGCCAGGACGCCGTTTCAGAGAAGACCCAGCATTCGAGTACAATTAGGTGATCGGAGAAGCGTATGGCCGTACCCGGATATCAGGATTTCATGCTGCCGCTGCTGAAGATCGCCGCCGACGGGCAGGAGTACAAGATCTCAGACGCAATGGACGCCCTCGCCGCCGAGATGGTCATCTCCGAAGAAGATCAGCAGTTGATGCTGCCCAGCGGCACACAGACGCAGTACTACAACCGCGTGTCGTGGGCGGTGATGTATTTGGCGAAGAGCCTCTTGTTGGAAAGGACAGGCTGGGGTCGGTTCAAGATCGCACCGCGGGGCACGGACGTGCTGAAGACCAACGTGCCCCGCATCGACAACAGTTTTCTTAGTCAGTTCCCGGAGTATCAGGCGTTCAAGCACAAGGGCGCCAACGCCCCAAAGCCCGGAGACAATCCGCCGTTACCGCCCGACCCCGAGATCACGCCAGAGGAACAACTGCAGGCGGCCCATGAGGAGTTGCGAAGCGCTCTCGCCGACGATTTGCTGGACCGCGTGCGCGTCGGATCGCCAAAGTTCTTTGAGCATTTGGTCATTCGCCTCCTCGTGGCGATGGGCTACGGCGGCGGCCGGATGGATCGCGCCGAGGTTACGGGCAAGAGCGGCGATGACGGAATCGACGGCCTCATCCGCGAGGACCGGCTCGGGCTCGATATGGTATATGTGCAGGCCAAGAAGTGGGATAGCTCCGTAGGGCCGGGCGAGATCGACAGGTTTATCGGCAGCTTGACGCGCAAGAAGGCCACGAAGGGTGTGTTCATCACAAGCGGAGCGTTTACCGTCGGCGCACCCCGGGCCGCGAAGGAAGCATCCGTCAGGGTTCGTCTCATCGACGGCGACGAACTCGCCAGCTTAATGATCGATTTCAACGTTGGCGTCGCCGAGGCCGAGAAGTACATCGTCAAGAAAGTAGACACCGACTTCTTCGAGCCACTGGCGTGATCCGCTGCCTCTGCCACCGCCTGATACCAGATCCGGTTCGATTGTGCCGATTGCCCGATTCCCGATCATCTTATGTCTCGCGTTCGAATGGCCGCGCGGACTGAAGTCCGCGGCTCATTGATCGGCACAATCATCCTGGACCTGGTATGGCGCCGAGTGGTCGGGTTCCTGGATCCGTGGTACCCGATCCAGGTCAAGCAGAAGGACAAAGTCGGGCGTCCCGACATCGACGCCTTCGAGGCCGTCATGACCCGCGAGGACCGCAGCAAGGGCTTCTTCGTCTCCTTCGACTACACCGAGGGCGCCCTGCGTGAAATCGACGCGTTCTTCAGGGAATCGGGCAAGGTGATTGTCGCGCTGACGGTGCGCGAGATACTGGATGAGCAGTTGGCCAAGAAGCTGGCGTAGCCTGTAACGACAGAGGGGCCGGGGGCCGGGGAGCTTATCGATCGAGTCGCAACCTCCCCCACCGCTGAAGCGATGGGGCACCAGTGGCGGTTTCAGTCATTCCGTAGCGCGTATCCGGCGTGACGAGAGTGTCGTCCAGGGATGTCTCATCGCTTTGGAGAACGCCGAGACCTTCCTTCACCCCCTACGGGGGCTCTGCTCGGGATTGCTCGAATACCCAGGGCTCGCTTCGCTCACCCTGGGCTCTATTCCTACGCCCCCTTCAGGGGCTGGAACTCGCCGCGTGCTTCGGGGGCTGGAGCTCGCCGCGTGCTTCGGGGGTTGGAACTCGCCGCGTGCTTCGGGGGTTGGAACTCGCAGCAGGGGTGCACCTGGTATCCGGGGGCCTCGTTTGTCAGCGGTGGGAGAATGAGGCGCGCTGGCCGATTCGCCTCATCGACGGCAAGAGCCACGGATCGCCAAACCCGCCACACGTGGAATGAACCCGCTCTAGTGTACGCATCGAATCGAAACCCCAGGTCCAAAGACCTGGGCCACCCCCCACCCGGGATTGTGGGAACGTGCCGCACGGATTGTGAAGGCATGTTGCCGGTGGTTATGACGGCGTTCTGCCCAATCTGGGCCGACCTGGCGCTGGGCCTGGGCAGTCGCTGTGGCCCATCCGCAGCCGGTATTATGGGGCTAGAGGCTTGACAGGCGGCCCACGCCTCGCTAAGGTGGTTGAACACTTGTGGAAGCACCGGGTCCGGTGCGAGATGGCCAGCGCGACTTTCTAAGCGCAACGGCGAGGATGCAGATCGTGCCTCAC
Source organism: bacterium (assembly GCA_024231775.1). Lineage (GTDB taxonomy): Bacteria > Planctomycetota > Phycisphaerae > UBA1845 > UBA1845 > JAAEQG01. The sequence continues at coordinate 6,225 of JAAEQG010000533.1, read as the reverse complement.
GGAGGCGCGAATCTCAGTTCAGCAGGATAGGCAAGATAATCAGCTCGGGAACGGATCGAGGCTCCAATCGAGGGGGCGAAGTTCGTGTTCACGGCCTCATCGGGCATCGTGAATAGTCTGGCGCGCAGCGCTAAGGCGGCGGCGTTGGTCGTTTCGCTTGCGCTCGGCGCCTTCCTCACCGCCGTGGCCTTGCGTTCGCCGGCCTATCATTGGTTAGCCTGGTTTAGCTTCCTGCCGCTGTTTGTGGCTGTTCGATCGCTGGGGTGGGCCGTCCCCTTCAAGGGGATGGAGCGGAATCGCCGCAGGCGATGGCACCGAGACTCTAGAACCTGCCCCACTACTCCCCTCCCGGCAGGGAGGGGCAGGGGAGCGTCGGATTCTCCGACAGTTACGCCCCTCTCCCGACCTCTCCCCAGTGGGGAGAGGGGTCTGGGGATGGCTTCCGGTCCACTCGCCATCCTCGGAGAGAGCGGCGCACCTTTTGCTGCCTCGTTGGCTGGCGGGCTGTGGGGCACGTGCCTGTACTTGTTTTGCTCCACCGGCCCCACGCCCGTCGTCACGCCCTCGGGATGGTTACTCGTACTACTGATCGTGATCCCTGCGATCTACGTCGGGCTGGCTACGCGCCCTGCCCGGGCGATCGCGTTCAAGCTGCTCACGCTGGCCCTCGGCTGGACCCTGATCGAAGCTGTTGTCGGCCTGCATAGCCCATCCGGAGCGGGCGAAGACCTGCTTACCGGCTCGGCGGGAGAGGGTCCGCATCTCCACTGGCTGGCCCGCGTGCTGGGCTGCGTCTGCTCTGCTTTCCTGGTGGCGTGTGCCAACGCCTCGCTGGTGGGCATCATAGCGCACGCGAGCTGGACGCTTCCCAAGCAACTGTTGAGCCTGGAACGTCTTCAGTTCAGCAGGCATCTTTCGCCACAGACCGTGGTGTGCACATCGCTTTTCTCTGGTCGCCAGTCCCTACCCCGTGCCCCGCCTCTTTGACCCTAGTGCCGTTTGCACAACGGTGGGTGGTTGTTTCGTCATGACCGTTTCGTCATGACCGCTCCCTCACGGTCGCGGCTCGGTCTGGGAATCCGCAGGCCTTGGGGCGGATCCGGAGATGCGCGATTGCCTCTTGAGAAACGGTACGAGGTTACAGCACGAGCGCGCGATGCGCAGTTACGCATGGCCTGGGTAGTGGAGATTGGGCGTAGAACCTACGTGAGGACGTACGAGGTTCTCACGGATCACCAGTATTCGACAGGAGATAGGAAGATGACTTCAAGAATGTACGCGGGAGTAGTGATTACGTGTTTGGCAGCCGTGCTCATGACCACGGCGCCCGCAGCCGCACAGTGCGCTTGCGGCGGTAACGAGGTGTGTGGCCTGGGCGACGACTGGGTCAGCACATGTGCTGCGGGGACGGACAACTGGGCGAATGACGGGGCAACAGTTGGCATCGACACGGACCTGGATCCTCAGTGTCGGCCGAATGTAAGCCTCATACTCAACAACCTCGCCGGCCTGCAGGTTGTGCGCTCGGCCCCTGTGGGGAACACGATGGGTACGGACCTCACCTCGGCGGTCCTGACGGGCACCGGCGTTACGATGTACATTGGCACGGGGCAAGGCCTGGCCAGGCCTACGACTGGCGCGATCACGCAGCTCCCTCCACCCGACAACGACGCGGCGGCGAGCTACTTTGACGTGTTCTGCAGGGTCGATCTGGGGGGCGGAACGGTGCTGTACAACCAGACGGCGATAAGAGTCGCGGTCGACGACGATGGCATCCTGTGTGTCCCGCCGGAGGGTTGTCCGTACTTCCACTTCTACGGTTGCACGCCACTATACGATGCGGAATTCGGAGGGAACGTGGTGGCAAACCTGGTGTCGGCGGAACACTGGTCCGGCCACTACCTGGAGGAGTGGGAACTCGGAGCTTGCTGCAACGAGAATACTGGGGTGTGCCTCTGGGTCACGGAGGAGTACTGCGAGGAACTCGGCGCTGTGTGGTCGTACGGAGGCGACGGCACCGTGTGCCTCGGCGACGCGAACGAGAACGGCTTCGACGATGCGTGTGAGCCGGAGATCCCCACGGTCTCCGAATGGGGCCTGATCGTCATGACGCTGCTGTTGTTGACGGCGGGAACGATCGTGGTGGGTCGGCGTCGTCGCTCGGCGGCGGCGTGAGGCGATTTCGGATCGTGGATCTTGAGCAGCCGAGTGGCCCATCTCCGATGGAGGCGGGGCAGGCGAGAATGATCTGCACAAGTCTCTGCTGATCAGCACATTCCGCACGGCAAGGGATCGCGTCCCCCAGGTTCAAGGGAACCTGGGGGACGCGTCTCAGCCAGCCCCTCTTTGCGCTTGAGAATGGCAAGGCTGGTGCAGAGCCACAGGATCCGATCGGCCCCGTTTCAAACCTCTCGGCGCATCAGCACGCGGTCTTCCATCGGAAGTCCGAGGCGCGCTTCGGACTCCAGCAACTGCAATAGCGCCGGAGTCAACTCTCTTACCAAGAGAATGCGGAACCCTAGCTTACCATAGAGCGGAGCGTTCCAGGGCACGTTCCGTAGCGTCGAGAGGGTAACGGCGCAATACCCGGTCGCTCTGGCCCACTCGCACACCGTCTCGACCAGGGCCGAGCCGATGCCGCGGCGACCGTGCTCCGGATGAACATCCAACTCGTCGAGGTGGGCGTTGCCATCAAGTACCGAAACAACCGCGAAACCGACGGGCTGATCCTCTTCGCCCGCGGCGACCCATACCTGACCGGCCTGCGCCCGTTCACGCAGTAGCTCAACAGGGGTCACGATCTGTGACATGACCTCTGCCAGACCGACGCTCGCAAACCGCTCGGCGGCGAGCCGCTCGATCTCAGGTAGCGCTGCAAGTTCGTCTCGGCGTGGACGTCGAATTCGATACCCGGATTCCATTCCAGCCTATCATCGTGGTCCCGCCCACAGACGGCAAGCACGCGCTGTCCAGGACCAGCCAATGCCTGGATACACGTTCAAGTCGTTGCCGGCGCGGACGTCACTGTCGTAGGTGCGCCTGGCTTCCTTGATGAGTTCCTCCGGCGACGCATCCGCAAACAGCTGGTGCGTGAGGACAAGCATCTTGGGCTGAAACTGTTGACCTGCCACCCGGAACCGAGACTAGGCCGTATGTTAGGATTCATGCGGTTTGTGGATCTGATACCAGATCTGGTTCAATTGTGCCGATTACCCGATTCCCGATCATCTTGGTGCTCGCGTTCGAGTGGCCGCGCGGACTGAAGTCCGCGGCTCGTTGATCGGCACGGATCTTGTTTCAAATCCAGGATTGCCAAGAGAGCGGGGCCTGGTGTCCTGGAGGTGTCGGACTCACGCCACCTCCTCACCGAGGCCCCGCCCGGCGCGTTAGCGAATCACCTGGCCGCGCTGGGTTCTTCAAGCTCTTTGTGCGGGGGTTCGGGAGCGGGGGCCGAACCGCGCAACGGGTAGGGGAGGATTCCGCGACGCGGGAGGAACCGCGTTGGCGAGCAGACTGTGCGAGCGGATTACCCCTCCCCGGAGTGACCATCGCTTGGCTGCATGGGCCTTCGGTCCAGCGATCCGGTGCGGGTCGGCCGAAAGTGCCATACGCTGGCATGATCCCGGCAGACAAGTGTCCGCTCAAGTCTGACGGTGGATGGCAGGACGGCTGGCGTCCGGCCTTCGCGGCTGGTGGATGCGTGCGGTTTTCCGCTGGGCGTCGGTCCATCGTCGGGCTGCCGATTATGGGGCGGAGCGATGGCGCCTTGGTTGTCGGACGCGGGGTTCGACGAGGACGGAGGCTGTCGGTGGAGCGGGACCGCCGGTTCGACGATACTCCGGTCATGGAAACGCCCGGGGGTGTCCCCCTGACCAACTCGGAGTTCATCGCCCTGCTGAGCCATCACTGCACTTTGGCGGCCAGCTACCGGACCGAAGACGATCGCCGGTCCACCTGTCGGTTTCACGTGGAGGACAAGGCAGTCCCCACCGTGGTGCGGGCAGGTGAGTTCACCGCCGTCGGATGGCTGAGCAACATCTCCAGCGGTGGCGTTCGGGTGATATCCGACGGGCCGGCGGCTACTGACGCCCGGATCGAACTGGACTTTGCTGTCGGAGGTGACCACTACAGCCAGCACGCCCGAGTCGTGCGGTGTCAGGAGCACGGGGGACACTACGTGATGATCGCCCGGTTCGAGGACGGTCCGTTCCTGCGCAAGGACGCGGCCCGGGCAGCACGGGCGCACTCGGTGGGGAGAGGCTGAACCCCGAGCAGACGCGCCGGTGCGATTCCGTCATTTCAAGGTGACCGGATCCTCCAGCACTGAGACGCGCCGGCGGTCCGCATCCACTTCGACAAGCGCCCCCAGCGGAAGCGTTGCGTTGCAGCGGTGATGTCCGGAGGGGAAGTTCATGATTACCGGGACGCCCAGGTTGGCGAAGTAGTCGTGGAAGACTTCGTGAAGGGCTAAGCTCTTCTCGTCTTTGTTCGGTTCACAGTCACGATACTGTCCCAGGATGACCCCCGCCAGCCTATCGAACTTGCCCGCCAGACGCAGCTCGCAGAGGTACCGATCGACTCGGTACGGGCGCTCGCCCACATCTTCGAGGAACAGGACTCGCCCGTCGGTCTCAATCTCGTATTCGGTGCCCATCAGCGCCGCGACCAGGGAGAGATTGCCGCCAGTGAGGCGCCCGCGGTTGACCCCGGGGGCAAGCGTCTCGATCTGGGGGACGCCCTCAGGAATCTCGTAGGTGTACCCCGCAGGCGCAGAGCCTCCGGTCGGGGGGAGGTACTGCTCAGCCTGCAGCGCCCGCCAGAAGTACCTGGCGGAGAACTCGTGCAGATTGCCCTCGCTGCCCAGACCCCACATTGGGCTGGGGCTGTGGAAGGTGACCAAGCCGGTCTTCTTCCCGATGGCGAGGTGGAGCGCGGTGATGTCGCTGAACCCGATGAGCATCTTGGGATTCGCTCGAATCGCCTCGTAGTCGAGGAGGTCGAGTATCCGCGTGGTCCCGTATCCGCCGGTTCCGGGGAACAACGCATCCACGGTCGGATCCTGGAAGGCAGCCATCAACTCCGCAGCCCGGACGGAATCGTCACCGGCCAGGTAGCCCCGCGTGCGGTACAGGTTCTCAGGCACGCGCACCTCGAATCCCATGTCCTCCAGACGGGCTTTGGCCCGCTCCATGCGGGTGCGGTCGAGCGGGCCAGCCGGAGCGACGAACGCGATGGTATCCCCCTTGTGCAGGGCACGCGGGAAGATCGAGGCTGGTGCTGCTGAGGAAGCGCCGGCGCTCACGTCGGAGGCGGCGAGTGCCTTGCGGATCGCGGGAGCTACGATAGACGTCCACAACTCGTAGCCCGCGGGGCTGAGGTGGAGCTTGTCCTCGATGAACAGGTTCTCGCGCGGGCTGCCATCTGGTCCGAGCATGGGCGTGGCGGTGTCCACGTAGCTTAGCAGCCTGCTCTGGGAGGAGAGTTCGTCGATCATGGCGTTGGCTTCTCGCATCCTGGGCCAGTGCTTCCAGCGACTTATGCTCGGCTTGATGGGGATGAAGATGATCGGGGCGTTCGGCAGACGGTCATGAACGAGTCCGGCGAAAGTCCGGTAGTCGTCGAGGACGCGCTGAGGGCTCTTGCCGCTGGCGATGTCGTTGTCCCCGGCGTAGAACACGATCACGCTCGGCTGATAGGGGAGGACGATGCGGTGGGCGAAGTGGTTGACATCGTGGATGTGCGCTCCTCCGAAGCCGCGGTTGATGACCGGTAGCCGGGGGAAGGAGCCTTGCGTCGGCCACATCCGGATGCTGGAGCTGCCGACGAAGAGGACGGGGGCGTCGGGGATCGCATTCTTGCGGTCCCACGCTTCGAAGTGCTGGATCGCTTTCTCGAAGCGACCCGGATCCGGATCAGCGGGCGGCGTGCCCGATGCCGAGCCCGAAAAAACCACCGCTCCGATCGCCCCGGCGAGAAGCAGTCCAGTTGGTAGCGACGGTCCACGGCGCGTGCGAGTCAGTTGCATGGGGTCCTCCTTCCAGACCAGCCGAGGGAGTCTCAGGCAGGGATTATACGTATTTTCAGCGGTTACGCGTCCGCGAGGCGTGGCGTCGGTGCCAAGGGGGAAAGCCGTGGGGGCCGAACAGTGTCGTCCGTCCGTGGCAGAACGAGGACATGATCAACAACGTTTTGCGGAGTACGAAGCGGGCATTGCGGCGAGCCGGC